>JALWNJ010000443.1:6957-8504 GCA_026995955.1 Gammaproteobacteria bacterium | reverse complement strand
GTCAAGGAGCTCCGGGAGCGTACCGGAGCCGGCATGATGGAATGCAAGAAGGCCCTCACCGAGGCCGGCGGCGACATGGAAGCCGCCATCGAGGCGATGCGCAAGTCCGGCGCCGCCAAGGCCGACAAGAAGGCAGGCCGTGTGGCCGCCGAGGGTGTCATCGTCACCCGTGTCAGTCAGGACGGCAAGCATGTGGCCATCGTCGAGATCAACAGCGAGACCGACTTCGTGGCCAAGGACGACAACTTCCTCGAGTTCGCCAACCAGGTCGCCGACCTGATCATCGAGAAACATCCCGCCGATCTCGAGGCGCTCAAGGCACTGCCTCTGGGCGACGGCACCGTCGAGGAGGCGCGTCAGGCGCTGGTGGCCAAGATCGGCGAGAACATCCAGATCCGTCGTTTCCTCATCATCGACGTGGAGGGCGGCAATGTCGGCACCTATCTCCACGGCAGCCGCATCGGCGTCGTGGTGGACCTCGAGGGTGGCGACGAGGGGCTGGCGCGTGACATCGCCATGCACATCGCGGCCAGCAAGCCGATGTGCGTCTCCGAGGCGGACGTGCCCGAGGAGGTGCTGGCCAAGGAGAAGGAGATCCTGATCGCCCAGGCCCAGGATAGCGGCAAGCCGGCCGACATCATCGAGAAGATGGTGCAGGGTCGCCTGCGCAAGTTCCTCGGCGAGATCACCCTGGTCGGCCAGCCTTTCGTCAAGGACCCCGACCAGACCGTCGGCAAGCTGCTGGAGAAGTCCGGTGCCAGCGTCAAGTCCTTTGCCCGTTACGAGGTCGGCGAGGGCATCGAGAAGAAACAGGAGAACTTCGCCGAAGAGGTCATGGCCCAGGTCAAGGGCAACGACTGATCCGGTCTCGACAGGGGAGCCCGGCTGCGACATGTGAGCATGTTCGCGGCGGGCTCCCTTTCCTTATCCGACGGGCTGGCATCACCCCGCCGGATGAAGAATAATAGGCCACCCTCAGCAAGGTGATCCCGATGACCGACGAAAAGCCGCCCAAGTATCGACGCATCCTGCTCAAGCTCAGTGGCGAGGCCCTGATGGGCGACATGAACTACGGCATCGATCCAGCCATCATTGGCCGCCTGGCGGACGAGATTACCGCGCTCAGTCAGCGCGGGGTGCAGGTGGCACTGGTCATCGGCGGCGGCAACATCTTTCGCGGCGCGGGCCTGGCCGAGGCCGGCATCGACCGGGTCACCGGGGATCACATGGGGATGCTGGCCACGGTAATGAACTCGCTGGCCATGCAGGATGCGCTGGAACGGCGCGGGGCCTTCTGCCGTGTCATGTCGGCACTGCAGATCAACCAGGTCTGCGAGGACTACATTCGCCGCCGCGCAGTGCGCCATCTGGAAAAGGGGCGCGTGGTGATCTTCGCGGCGGGAACCGGCAACCCCTTCTTTACCACCGATTCGGCGGCCAGCCTGCGGGCCATCGAGATCAACGCCGATCTGCTGCTCAAGGCCACCAAGGTCGATGGCGTGTACGACTCGGACCCGGCCACGAACCCCGATGCCCGGCGCTACCAC
>JALWNJ010000443.1:4498-6947 GCA_026995955.1 Gammaproteobacteria bacterium | reverse complement strand
TCTGAGCTACGACGAGGTGCTGGACCGCCGTCTGGGCGTGATGGACGCCACCGCCATCGTCCTGTGCCGGGACAACGGCATCCCGCTGCGGGTATTCAACATCTTCAATCCCGGTGACCTGGCCCGCATCGTGGAGGGCGAGGACATCGGCACCCTGGTCGAATAGGCGTGGCTCAGCGATACAACAACGAGGTTAACCCATGATCGACGAAATCAAGCAGGACGCCAGGACACGAATGGAAAAGAGCGTCGAGGCGCTCAAGTCGGAAATGGCCAAGATTCGTACCGGCCGGGCGCATACCAGCATTCTCGATCATGTCACGGTCGAGTACTACGGCACCGAGGTGCCGATCAGCCAGGTTGCGAACATCGCCGTGGAGGGCAGCCGCACGCTGACCGTGACCCCTTGGGAGAAGAACATGGTTCCGGTGGTGGAGAAGGCCATCATGAACTCCGATCTCGGCCTCAATCCGGCTACCGCTGGCACGGTGATCCGTGTGCCCATGCCGCCGCTCACCGAGGAGCGGCGCAAGGACCTGGTGCGCATCGTGCGCCACGAGGCAGAGCAGGGCCGGGTGGCCATCCGCAACATCCGCCGCGACGCCAACGGCGACATCAAGGATCTGCTCAAGGAGAAGGAGATCTCCGAGGACGAGGCCCGCCGCGCCGAGGAAGAGATCCAGAAACTCACAGACCGGTACATCGCCCGGATCGACGAGATCCTGGCGGAAAAGGAAAAGGAGTTGATGGAGATCTGATCCGCCGGTCTCTTGCTTGTCTCCTTCCGTGTCTTCTCCATCACCACAGGCCGGCCGGCTGCCGCGACACATTGCCATCGTCATGGATGGCAATGGCCGTTGGGCGCGCGCCCGGCATCTGCCGCGCACGGCTGGACACAAGCGAGGTGTGGAAAGCACCCGACGGGTGATCGAGGGCTGTGCCCGCCGCGGCATCGAGGCACTGACCCTGTTTGCCTTCAGCAGCGAGAACTGGCGCCGGCCTAAGGAAGAGGTCAGCACCCTGATGGAGTTGTTCCTGGTGGCGCTGCGCCGTGAGATACGCGCCCTGCACGAAAACGGTGTGCGCCTGCGCTTCATCGGAGATCGCTCGGCCTTCGACGACCGGCTGCGTCGGCAGATCGACGAATCCGAGGCGCTGACGGCCGACAACAAGGGCCTGCAACTGCAGGTTGCTGCCAATTACGGAGGACGCTGGGACATCCTGCAGGCCAGCCGCCGGCTGGCGGAGGCCGTCGCCCGGGGGGAGATTCGGGCAGCCGACATCGACGAGTCTGCTTTCTCGTTCCGGCTCTCCACGCACGGCCTGCCGGAGCCGGACCTGTTCATCCGCACCGGTGGCGAGCAGCGCATCAGCAACTTCCTGCTGTGGCAGGTGGCCTATGCCGAGCTGTGGTTCACGCCCGTGCTGTGGCCCGATTTCGATGACGAACAGCTTCAGCTGGCGCTGGACGACTTTGCCCGCCGCCAGCGCCGCTTCGGCATGACCGGCGAACAGGTGGAGCCGCAGCATGCTTAAGGCGCGCGTCATCACGGCGCTGATCCTGGTGCCCGCCGCCATTGCCCTGATCCTGTTGAGTGGCGATCGCGCGTTCAGCCTTGTCGTGGCGCTGGTGTTCGCCGTAGCCGGCTGGGAGTGGGGCGGCCTCTCGGGCCATCCCGGGACCGCGCAGCGACTGCTGCTGGCCGTGGCGGTAAGTGGCCTTTGCCTTCTGCTGTGGTGGCTGGGTGAGACGCAGTGGCAACGGGTGCTGCTGCTGGCCGGCGTGCTGTTCTGGACCCTGGTCATCGTCCTGCTGCCGGCCTACCATCGCACTGAAACTCCGCAAGATCGCTGGCCCTGGCTGCGCCTGCTGGCCGCCTTTCCCGTGCTGCTGTCGGCCTGGGCCGGCTACAGCCTGCTTCATGCCGTACACCCGGGATGGGTGATCTATGTAATGATGCTGTGCGTGCTGGCCGATACCGGCGCCTATTTCGCCGGCAAGCGCTTCGGCCGGCACAAGCTGGCGCCGGAGCTCAGTCCGGGCAAGACCCGCGAAGGTCTGCTGGGCGGTCTGCTGGCGGTGCTGCTGCTGGCTGCTGGCGTGGGTCTGGCAAGCGGCATGGGCGCCATCGGCAGCGTGTATCTGATATTGCTGAGCCTGGTGGTAGCGCTGGTCTCGGTGACCGGTGACCTGTTCATCAGCCTGCTCAAGCGCGAGTCCGGCGTGAAGGACACCGGCCACATCCTGCCTGGCCATGGCGGTCTGCTCGACCGCATCGACAGCCATGTGGCCGCCACTCCGGTCTTTACCCTCGGCCTCATGTGGTGGTTCGGATGAGCCCCGCCCGCCTGACCGTGCTCGGTGCCACCGGCAGCATCGGGCTGAGCACGCTCGACGTGGTCTCGCGCCATCCGGGGCGCTGGCAGGTACACGCCCTGTCCGCGCACA
>JALWNJ010000443.1:0-4488 GCA_026995955.1 Gammaproteobacteria bacterium | reverse complement strand
CACCGATGTCGCGGGCATGCTGGAACTGTGTCGCAAGCATCGCCCGAAACAAGCGGTCATGGCCGACGAGGCCGCCGCCCAACGGCTGCACGAGGGTTTGCGGGCCGAAGGGCTCGAGATCGAGGTCGGAGCCGGTGCCCAGGCCCTGCAGGCCATCGCCAGCGATCCGGCCGTGGACATCGTGATGGCTGCCATCGTCGGTGCCGCCGGCCTGTTGCCCACACTGGCCGCGGCCCGTGCCGGCAAGCGGGTGCTGCTGGCCAACAAGGAGGCATTGGTCATGGCGGGCGAACTGTTCATGCGCACGGTCGCCGAGCACCAGGCCGAACTGCTGCCCATCGACAGCGAACACAATGCCATCTTCCAGTGCATGCCGCCGGATTTCGCGCAGGGGCTGGAACGGGCCGGCGTGGAACGCATCCTGCTCACCGCCTCCGGCGGCCCGTTCCGCGAGCGCGACCCGGCCACCCTGGCCTCGGTTACGCCGGACGAGGCCTGCGCCCATCCCAACTGGGACATGGGGCGCAAGATCTCGGTGGACTCGGCCACCATGATGAACAAGGGCCTGGAGGTGATCGAGGCCTGCTGGCTGTTCCACACCGATGCCGATCGCATCGACGTCGTCATTCATCCGCAAAGTGTCATCCACTCGCTGGTGGCCTATGTCGATGGCTCGGTGCTGGCCCAGCTCGGCAATCCCGACATGCGCACCCCCATCGCGCACGCCCTGGCCTGGCCACAACGGGTTCGTTCCGGCGTGGCCGCGCTGGATCTGTTCGCGGTCGGCCGGCTCGATTTCGAACGCCCCGACCTGCAACGCTTTCCCTGCCTGCGACTGGCCTTCGAGGCGGCCCGTGCCGGTGGTGCGGCCTCGACCGTGCTCAACGCCGCCAACGAGGTGGCCGTGGACGCCTTCCTCGACGGCCGCATCCGTTTCACGGACATCCCGCGCCTGATCGAACACGGCCTGGAACAAGTGCCCGCTTCCCGGGTCGATGACCTGGAGACCATCCTTGCCATCGATCAGGAGGCGCGGGCACGGGCCCGATCCTGGATCAGGCAGCATCGGGGGGATGCCGCGTGAGCGTACTCATCAGCATCGTTTCCTTCATCGTCGCCCTCGGCATCCTGGTGACGGTGCACGAGTACGGCCACTTCTGGGTGGCCCGGCGTCTCGGCGTGAAGGTGCTGCGGTTCTCGATCGGATTTGGCCGCCCCCTCTGGAAACGCGTAGGCCGCGACGGCATCGAGTGGGTGATCGCCGCCATCCCTCTGGGCGGCTACGTGAAGATGCTGGACGAGCGGGAAGGGGAGGTGGCGCCCGAGGAACGCGCCGTGGCCTTCAACAACCAGCCGGTGTGGAAACGCATCGCCATCGTCGCCGCCGGCCCGCTGGCCAACTTCCTGCTGGCCGTGCTGCTCTACAGCGCCATGTACCTGATCGGTGTGCAGGGGCTGGTGCCCGAAGTGGGCGCGGTTCTGCCCGATACGCCGGCGGCCGAGGCCGGGTTGCGGCCCGGCGACCGGTTGGTGGCCGCCAATGGCATCGAGATGCCCACCTGGGAGGCAGCCACCCTGACCCTGCTGGATCAGGCCCTGGATACCGGCGTCATCGAGCTGCGGGTGCGGGATGCCCGTGGCGGATCGCGCATGATGCGGCTGGATCTGCGCGATCACGCCCGTCTGCTGGCCGAAGGCGACCTGCTCGAAAAGCTGGGCATCCGCCCCTGGCGGCCGCGCATCCCGCCCATCATTGGGGAGATCAGCCCCGGTTTGCCTGCCGACCGGGCCGGTCTGCGTTCCGGCGACGAAATCCTGCTCGCGGATGGCACGCCCATCCGTGACTGGATGGACTGGGTAGGGTTTGTCCGCGCCCATCCCAGAAAACCGGTGACGCTGGTGGTTCGCCGAGATGGCCGGAAAGTCCGGATCGAGCTTCTGCCTGAGGCACGCGAGGACGACGAAGGCGGTCGCATCGGCTTCATCGGCGCTGCTCCTGCCGTCGATCAGGAGGCCTACCGCACCCAGCTCGAGGCCCATCGGACTGTGGTACGCTACGGCCCGCTCGAGGCCCTGGGACACGGCCTGCGCAAGACGCGCGAGGCCACCGTGCTCACCATCAAGCTGCTGTACAAGATGCTGCTTGGCGAGGCCTCGATCAAGAGCATCAGCGGGCCACTGAGCATCGCCCAGTACGCAGGGATCAGCGCCACCATCGGGCTGGCGGCATTCCTGTCCTTCATGGGCATCGTCAGCGTGAGTCTCGGTGTCATCAATCTGCTGCCCGTGCCGGTGCTGGACGGCGGGCATCTGCTGTTCTATCTCGTGGAGCTGGTCAAGGGATCGCCGGTTTCCGAACGCACCGAGGCCATCGGTCAGCAGGTCGGGCTGTTGCTGCTTGGCGCGCTGATGCTGGTGGCCTTCTACAACGACCTGACGAGACTGCTGGGCTGAGATGAACCGAAAAACGATCCCCGTACTGCTCCTTGCCGGTACCCTGCATGGCTGGCATGCCACCGCCCTCGCCGGAGAGGGATTCCGTATCGATGACATCCGCATCGAGGGGCTGGAGCGCATCAAGGCGGGCACGGTGTTCACCTATCTGCCGCTCAAGGTGGGAAGCCGTTTTGACCCCGATCGTTCGCCCGAGATCATCCGCACCCTGTTCAAGACCGGCTTCTTCCGCGACATCCAGCTCTACCGGCAGGGGGATGTCCTGGTCATCAAGGTGGCCGAGCGACCCGCCATCGCCGAGATCAAGATCGACGGCAACAAGGATCTCGAGACCGAACAGCTGCTCAATGCGCTCAAGGGCGTGGGCATTGCCAAGGGTCGCGTGTTCAATCCCGGCATCCTGCAGCGCATGGAAATGGAGCTGCGTCAGCAGTACTTCGGTCGCGGCAAGTACAATGTGCAGATCAAGACCACGGTCAAGCACCTGCCGCGCAATCGGGTAGCCATCAGCATCGACATCGCCGAGGGCGTGGCGGCCAAGATCCACAAGGTCGTGGTAGTCGGAAACCATGCCTTCAGCGACAAGGAGATCCTGTCGAAGCTGGATTCGGGCAAGCCGGCCTGGTGGGCACTGTTCAGCAGCCGTGACGACTATTCCAAGCAGAAACTGGCCGGTGATCTGGAGAAGATCCGCAGCCTGTACCTGAACAACGGCTACATCCATTTCGACATTCGCTCCACCCAGGTCACCATCTCGCCCGATCGCAAGGACATCTACATCACCATCAACCTCAAGGAAGGGGCCCAGTACAAGGTGGGCAAGGTACGCCTGGATGGGCGCTTCATCCTGCCGAAGGAAGAGCTCGAGGCGCTGGTGCAGATCAAGCCCGGAGACGTGTTCTCGCGCCAGAAACTCACCGACACCTCGGATGCCATCAGCAAGAAGCTGGGTGCACACGGCTATGCCTTCGCCAATGTCAACGCCATCCCCGACATCGACGAAGAGAAGCGCATCGTCAATCTCACCTTCTTCGTCGATCCCGGCAAGCGGGTCTACGTGCGCCGCATCAACTTCAGCGGCAACCATGTCACCAGCGAGGAAGTGCTGCGCCGCGAGATGCGGCAGATGGAGGCCGGTTGGTACGACACCCGTCGCATTGACCGTTCCAAGGTCCGCCTGCAGCGCCTGCCCTACATTGCCCAGGTCAATGTCGAGACCCGTCGCGTCCCCGGTACCGACGACCAGGTGGACCTCGATGTCGGCGTGGAGGAGCGGATGTCCGGCAGTTTCTCGGTCGGCGCGGGCTTTTCCCAAAGCCAGGGGCTGTCCTTCAACATGAGTCTGACCCAGGACAACTTCATGGGCAGCGGCAAGCGGGTGTCGACCTCGCTGACGGCCAGCAAGAGCAGCCAGCTGTTCAACCTGTCTTATCTCAACCCCTATTACACCATCGACGGGGTCAGCCGCGGCTTCAATTTCTTTTATCGTGCCGTGGATACCACGGATCTGGCCATTACCGACTACCTGGTCAACCGGTCCGGCCTCACCATGACCCATGGCATCCCGCTCACCGAGTACGACTACTTCCGTACCACCATCGGACCGGAGAGCACCAAGATCATCACCGGTACCAATACCGCGCAGGAGATCGTGGATTTCGTCAACCGCGAAGGCGAGCGCAACACCATCCTGCGCTGGAGCAACAGCTATTCGCACGACACCCGCAACCGGACCGTTTTCCCGGAGAGTGGCAACCTGCAGCGCATCGGGCTGGAGACCACCATTCCCGGCAGCCAGCTCAGCTTCTACAAGCTGAGCTATACCGGAAAGTACTATCACAAGGTGTTCGGCGAGACCATCTTCACGGTGCGCGGCAATGTGGCCTATGCCGCCCCCTATGGCAAGACTACGGAATTGCCGTTCTACGAGAAATACTATGCCGGCGGGATCAATTCCGTGCGCGGTTACGAGGACAATTCCCTGGGGCCGGTGAGCGTCAGCACCGGCAATGCCATCGGCGGCGCCTTCCGTAC
>JALWNJ010000442.1 GCA_026995955.1 Gammaproteobacteria bacterium | reverse complement strand
ATACGAGATGGAGGTGGTGCGCGACCGCAAGGACAACTGCATCATCGTCTGTTCCATCGAGAACCTCGACCCCATGGGCGTGCACACCGGCGACTCCATCACCGTGGCACCGGCCCAGACACTGACCGACAAGGAATACCAGATCATGCGCGACGCCTCGCTGGCGGTGCTGCGCAAGATCGGCGTGGACACCGGCGGCTCCAATGTGCAGTTCGCCGTGAATCCGGACAACGGCCGCCTGGTCATCATCGAGATGAACCCGCGCGTGTCGCGCTCCTCGGCCCTGGCCTCCAAGGCCACCGGCTTCCCCATCGCCAAGATCGCCGCCAAGCTGGCGGTGGGCTACACCCTGGACGAACTGCGCAACGAGATCACCGGCGGCGCCACGCCGGCCTCCTTCGAACCGACCATCGACTACGTGGTCACCAAGGTGCCGCGCTTCACCTTCGAGAAGTTCCCGCAGGCAGATCCACGCCTGACCACGCAGATGAAGTCGGTGGGCGAGGTGATGGCCATCGGCCGCACCCTGCAGGAATCCCTGCAGAAGGCCCTGCGCGGGCTCGAGATCGGCGCCGACGGCTTCGACGAGATGGTCAACCCGGCCGATCCGAAGGCGCGCGAAGAGGTGCTGCGCGAGCTGATCGAGGTCGGCCCGCGCCGGCTGTGGTATGTCGCCGACGCCTTCCGCCTCGGGCTGAGCCTGGACGAGGTGCACGAGCGCACCCGCATCGATCCCTGGTTCCTGGCCCAGATCGAGGAGCTGGTCCAGATCGAACAGGAACTGCGCCAGACCCGGCTGGCCGACATCGACGAGCCGACCATGCGCCAGCTCAAGCGCAAGGGCTTTTCCGACCGTCGCCTGGCCTGCCTGCTGGACGAGACGGAGAAGACCGTACGCCAGCACCGGGAGACGCTCGGTGTGCATCCGGTGTACAAGCGCGTGGACACCTGCGCTGCCGAGTTCGCCACCTCCACCGCCTATCTCTACTCCACCTACGAGGAAGAGAACGAGGCGGACCCCAGCGACCGGCGCAAGATCATGATCCTCGGCGGCGGGCCCAACCGCATCGGCCAGGGCATCGAGTTCGACTACTGCTGCGTGCACGCGGCCCTGGCCCTGCGCGAGGACGGCTACGAGACCATCATGGTCAACTGCAATCCGGAGACGGTCTCCACCGACTACGACACCTCCGACCGGCTCTACTTCGAGCCGCTGACGCTGGAGGACGTGCTGGAGATCGTGCGCGTGGAGCAGCCGGACGGCGTCATCGTGCAGTACGGTGGCCAGACCCCGCTCAAGCTGGCGCGCGCCCTGGAGGCCAACGGCGTGCACATCATCGGCACCTCGCCGGATGCCATCGACCTGGCCGAGGACCGCGAGCGCTTCCAGCAGCTGATCGACGAGCTGGAACTGGCCCAGCCGCCGAACCGGACCGCGCGCGACCCCAACGAGGCCGTGACGCTGGCGGCCGAGATCGGCTATCCGGTGGTGGTGCGCCCTTCCTATGTGCTGGGTGGCCGCGCCATGGAGATCGTGCACGACGAGGAGGACCTGCGCCGCTACATGCGCGAGGCGGTACAGGTTTCCAATGACGCTCCGGTATTGCTCGATCGCTTCCTCGACGACGCCATCGAAGTCGATGTGGATGCCATCTGCGACGGCGAGCAGGCGGCATCGCCGGAATGCACCCCGGCCTGCTCGATGTGCTGCATGAGGCCGCCGATGACCACCTGCCCGCCGTCGCAGATGGCATCCACATCGACCTCGATGGCGTCGTCGAGGAAGCGATCGAGCAGTACCGGAGCGTCATTGGAAACCTGTACCGCCTCGCGCATGTAGCGCTGCAGGTCCTCCACGTCGTGCACGATCTCCATGGCGCGGCCACCGAGCACATAGG
>JALWNJ010000441.1 GCA_026995955.1 Gammaproteobacteria bacterium | reverse complement strand
CCTGTCCATCGCCACCTCGCTGTCCGAGGGCAAATGACGGCACCTGGCGGGCAGGGCTTGCAGGTCTACCGGCGCCTGCTGGGCTACACCCGGCGCTACTGGCACTGGCTGCTGTTCGCGGTGCTGGCGATGGTGCTGCAGGGCGGGGCGGAGCCGGCCTTCGCGGCACTGCTCAAGCCGCTCATCGACGGCAGTTTCGTCAAACAGGATCCCTGGATTCAGCGCTGGGCGCCGCTGCTCATCATCGCCATCTTCGCCGCCCGCGGCATCGGCAGCTTCTTCTCCACCTGGTTCATGTCTCGGGTGGGTCGCCAGGTCATCCAGGACCTGCGCAACGACATCTTCGAAAAGCTCATCCGTCTGCCGGTGCGCTACTACGACACCACCTCGTCCGGCGAGCTGCTGGCCAAGCTGCTGTACAATGTCGAGCAGGTCGCCGCCGCTGCCACCTCGGTCATCACCACCCTGATCCGCGACAGCATCAAGGTCGTTGGCCTGCTGGGCTACATGATCTGGGTGAACTGGAAGCTCTCGCTGCTGTTCATGATCCTGGGGCCGCTGATCGCGCTCATCGTGAGCTGGATCACGCGCCGCTTCCGCAACCTGAGCCACCGCATCCAGAACTCCATGGGCGACATCAGCCATGTCTCGGAGGAGCTCATCGACGGCCATCGCGTGATCCGACTGTTCGGCGGCGAGGACTACGAACGCCGGCGCTTCCACGAGGTCAACGAACGCAACCGCATGCTGCAGATGAAGATGGTCGCCACCGATGCGGCCAGCTCGCCCATCGTCCAGTTCATCGTGGCGCTCGCCATCGCCGGCATCGTCTACTACATCACCACGCACGCCCGGGAGCTGGGCGTCACCATTGGCTCCTTCATCTCCTTCCTCGCCGCGCTCGGCATGATGCTGCAGCCCATCAAGAGCCTCACCCAGGTCAACAGCGCCCTGCAGCGCGGCATCGCCGCCGGCGAGAGCATCTTCGAACTGCTCGATCTGGAAGAGGAGCAGGACACGGGCACGCGCGAACTCGGCCGGGTGCGCGGCGAAATCGACTACCGCGGCGTCTCCTTCAGCTACGATCCGGCCAAGGGCCCGGTGCTGCAGGACATCGATCTGCACATCGCGCCGGGGCAGAAGGTGGCACTGGTGGGGCGCTCCGGCAGCGGGAAGACCACACTGGTCAATCTCCTGCCGCGCTTCTACGAACCGGGCTCGGGCCGCATCCTGATCGACGGTGAGGACATCCGCGAATGCACCCTGGCCTCGCTGCGCGCCCAGATCGCCTTCGTCGGACAGGATGTCACCCTGTTCAACGACACCATCGCCCGCAACATCGCCTATGGCGCCATGCAGGATGCCGACATGGAACGGATCCGCGAGGCTGCCCGTGCCGCCCATGCGCTGGAGTTCATCGAGGCCCTGCCCGAAGGCTTCGACACCCTGGTGGGAGAGAATGGCGTGCTGCTCTCCGGCGGCCAGCGCCAGCGGCTGGCGATCGCCCGCGCCCTGCTCAAGGACGCGCCCATCCTGATCCTCGACGAGGCCACCTCGGCGCTGGACAGCGAGGCCGAGCGGCACATCCAGGCCGCCCTCGAGACCCTGATGGCCAAGCGCACCACCCTGATCATCGCCCACCGCCTGTCCACCATCGAGCATGCCGACCTCATCGTGGTACTGTCGGAAGGCCGCATCGTCGAGCGTGGCACGCACCAGGAACTGCTGGCCATGGAGGGGCACTACGCCCGCCTCCACCGCCTGCAGTTCCACGAACCCCAGCCCGTCTGAGGCACAGCGTGATGCAGGCACGCCGCCCGCGCCGCCAGCCATGCCATACTTGATGGGGTTCCCCAGCTAGCGACGCGCCGCCATGTCCTTGCAAGCCCACTGGTACCGCCTGACCCC
>JALWNJ010000440.1 GCA_026995955.1 Gammaproteobacteria bacterium | reverse complement strand
GATCACGACCTGGAAGAAACCGCCTCGACGCGGCTGCTGATCCACACCGCCCGCCTGATCGGCGACGGCTTCCCCTTCCTCGACGCCTGCCGCGCGGCGCTGATCGAGCCGCTGACCGACGACGAGGAGACGCTGGAGGCACTGATGCAACTGGTGGCGCTCGGCCATGACCCCGAAGCCTGAAACCGAAGCCCCGCTGGCGGTCTGGGCCGAGGCCCTGTACCTGACCAACCTGCTGCTGCTCCCGGGGCTGGCCTTCCTGGCCCTGCTGTTCCTCTGGCTGCGCCACCGCAAGCGGGCCACGGTGGTGGAGCGCATGCACCTCTACCAGACCCTCATGGTCAGCCTGTGGGGTGGCATGGCCATCGTCACGGTCATCGCCGTACTGCTCGCGCTGGGCGGACTGGACTCGCCCTGGACCTGGCTCTGGGTACTGCTCTACTTCACCTTCGTCCATTCCACCCTGATCCTGCTGGGCATCGTTGGTCTGGTCAAGGCGATGGCCGGCCAACCCTGGCGCTACCCCCTCATTGGCCGGCGCGCCGAACGCCTGGCGGGACTCGACGCGCCATCATGACGGGCCGGCTGTTCGCGCCCGCCAGCCGACGCTACTGGCAGGCGGCCTTCCTGGCGCTGTTCCTGCTCGCCCCGGCCCTCGATCTGTTCCGGCTGGATCTCGAGGCGGGCCACTTCTGGCTGCTGGGCATGCGCTGGACGCTGGGGCTGCACCAACTCGCCGGGGCGGACGCCCTCACCCTCAGCCGGCGCGTGTTCACCCATGCCCTGTTGCCGGCGGCGGGTTTCGTCCTGCTTGGCCTGTGGGTGTCCTGGCGCTTCGGGCGCATCTACTGCGGCTGGCTGTGCCCCCACTTCCTGGCCGTCGAGCTGGTCAACGGCCTGATGCGGCGGGCCAGCGGCCGCCCCAGCCTGTGGCAGCGCCAGCCCCTGCCGGAACACCAGAGCGACGGCACCGAGATCCATCCCCATCCCCGCTGGTGGCTGCCCACGCTGATCGCCATCCCGGCTCTGGCCCTGCTGTGGTCGGTCACCCTGCTCAGCTACCTGTTGCCCCCGTCACGGGTATGGTCGCATCTGCTGCAGGGCACGCTCACGCAGGGCGAGGGCCTGTTCCTCGGCGTCGCCACCCTCCTGCTGAGCCTGGAATTCGCCCTTGCCCGCCACCTGTTCTGCCGCTACGGCTGTGCCGTGGGCCTGTTCCAGTCGCTGGCCTGGCTGGGCAATCCCCGCGCTCTCGTGGTGGGCTTCGACCGCGCACACGCCGCCCAGTGCGCCGACTGCGACGCCAGCTGCGAACACGCCTGCCCCATGCGCATCCGTCCGCGGCAGGGCAAGCGGCTCAAGTTCGCCTGCACCCAGTGCCAGTCCTGCATCACGGCCTGCGCCCGGGCCCAGTCACGACGCGGCCGCAAACCCCTGCTGCGCATGCTCGCGGGCGAATGCGCGCGCGCCGAGGCGGCGCAGCAACCCGGCCACCATCCCCGCCCCGCGCCACACTGCTTCGAGGATCCCCGCTGATGGAAGAATGGGTCGGACGCCTCTGGCACCGATGGATCGTGCGCGCCGCCGATGTCGAGTACCCGCAGGCGGCGGTTCGCCTGGAACAGGTCCAGCGCCAGGTCGGCATCCTCTATCGGGCCCTGGGCGGCGACCCCGGCGTCGAGATCCGCAGTGCCGCACGAGCCCGCCATGGTGCCCGCCGCGGCCTGCTGCAGCGCATCGCCGGCACCGGCACCCGCCTGCCGCTGGCATCCCTGGACCACGCGACCCTGGAACTGCCGGGCTTTTGTGCGTGTTTCCCCGAAGCGGATCTCAATGCCCGCCTGCTGCTGTGGCTGGCCGGCATGGCCGCCGTGTACCGGGGGCGGGGGCACTGGCTGCAGGACAATGTCC
>JALWNJ010000439.1 GCA_026995955.1 Gammaproteobacteria bacterium | reverse complement strand
CTCGCCCACCACGACCCGTGGCACCTGCGGGAAGCGCTCGGCCAGGGCATCGAGCAACTCGCTCGTGACCCGTCCGGCATCCAGAACCGCCAGCATCGGTTCCGCCTGAAGGGCATCCAGTGCCTCGCCATCCAGCACCTCGCACCCCAGGAAACGGAATGCCGTCGCCAGATCCTGGCGCGCCTCATCCTGCAACAGCAGGATCGGGCTGGGGAGGATGGATTGATTCATGAGGCTTCAGACTCCCTGGTTTGGTGGGAACAAGGGGCTAGGAACTTGGGACTTGGGTGGTTGGGGCTTCGAATTGACTCGTCCCAAGTCCCTTGTTCCTCGCCACTGTTCCGAAAAAGGGGACGGACCCCTTTTCCACCCGGCCTCGGCGCGTTCAACGGCGGGAGGGAAGTGGCGAGGGGTGAGAAACTTGGGACAAGGAGGTGGCTTCGCCCCACCTCGCACCCAGTTCCAAGTTCCTTGAAACACGAAGTCCGAGAACGCCCAGGCGGTAAGAACCAGCGCCCATCCGGAACGAAGCACCTTGCCCTTCCCCGTAGGCCGCGCCGTCCACGGCCGCCGGAGCGCGGAATGGCCCGGGCCCCGCAGGGGACCGGGTAGCCGGCAGGGAGGCCGGCCAGTCCATCGTCAGGCAGGATGCCTGTCGATGGATCCCACAGCGACAAGGCCGTGGACGGGAACCCCGAAGGGGCGCGGGCTCCGGGTGCCCTTTCTTTGGTGGCTTTCTTTGGGCAAGCAAAGAAAGCCACGCGCAGCCGCGTCAGCGGATGTGCAACAAGGAACAGGAGCGAGGAACTTGGTGTTTGGTGCGAGGTAAAACAAAGCCCCAGCCACCCTGGTCCCAAGTCACTGACCCCTCGCCCCTCGAAAAAGGGGTCTGTCCCCTTTTCCAGCATGCCCCCTCCGGGAAACGCCAATGAACTCAAGGGGAAATATGGCAGCCCCGCTCCGGGATGTCAAAATTCCGACGCCCCCTGTTGGGGAGGGCTTCAGTCCGCTTGCGACCGTTCCCGGGCACGCGCCACCTCTCGCCGATGCTGGCGGAAGATGAACCGTGACAGCAGATTGCGTACCGATTCGGACACGCCCTCGAACACAATCTGGCACCGGGAGCCATCGGTCACCTGACCGGCCACTTTCAGTGCACGCGGCAGTAACGGATGCAGATACAGATCGACCTCCACCCAACCCCCTTCGGGCAAGGCCTTGCGCTCGGGCCACTGCAGGGCGAATTCGTTGAAGCACACTGGCACGGCCTCGGGCCGCTGCAGGCGCGCGGCCAGGAGTTCGAAGATCAGGTCCAGCACCAGGTCGAGCTTGCGCTCGATTCGGGAAAGCTCGGGTGGAACCTCATGGCCTTCCTCGGGTTCGGACGGGGCCGATTCCAGCGTCTCGAGCATCAAGAGCAGGGCCTCGTTGCGCCGGTTCAGGGCATCGATGCGCTCCGCGTCCGGCATCACAGGCAGGCGATGCACGGCAATCGGCAGCTCGCGCCGATAACAGATGGCTTCGTCCAGCAGATCGCTCATGGAAGCATTATGCCGCAGGGTGGATTGCCCCTCTTCCCTACAGCGAAACAGGATTGCATCAGAGGGAGCCGTTCACTTTCGGGGTCAATCGTCGCCGGCGTAGGCGCGCACGGCCTTCTGGCCCTTGCGGTTGAGGCGCAGTTCGTCGCCGATGCGGTCGCGTTCCTGCTCGATGCGGTCGGCGAGCCGGTTGCCGACCTCCTGCAGGCAGATCAGGGAGTCGCGGTCGGCTTCGGTGGGGCCACCCTCGAACTCGAGGCCGCGAATGGCCTCCATCCAGTCCATGATGCGCTCGAAGTCGGCCTGTTCCAGTTCCTCGCCCAGGGATTCGAGGATGCGGCGTCCCTCGGCGCAGAGGTGGTCGGAGAGCCGGCTCACTGTTCCAGCCGGGCCGGCACTTCGTCCCAGGCGGACTTGATGGTGCGCAACAGTTCGCTGACCTCGTCGATGAGTGCGGTGTCGTTGCTGGCACTGGCCTCGATGAGCCGCGACAGCATGTAGGCATAGAGATCGGACAGGTTGTGCGCGATCTCGCCCCCCTTCTGGTGGTCCAGACTGGCGCGCAGGGCATCGATGATGGAAATGGCCGCGCCCAGCTTCTCGCCCTTGAGGGCGGGGTCATTCTGCTGCATGGCACCCTTGGCCGAGGCCATGCGATCGAGGGCACCCTCCATGAGCATCTGGATCAGACGGTGCGGATCGGCCTCGGCGACCTCGGTCTGGATACCGAGTCGATGGTATTCATTGGCGGCGTTGTACATGGCTCTTGCCTCTGGGTGATGGTTCGGTTTACTTGTTGCCACTGCCCTGCTGGCCCGGCACCGGTATCCGGGCCAGTTGCTGGACCAGGAAGGTACTGGTCTGCTGCATGCCGGCAAGCAGGGTATCCAGTGCCGAGTACTTCTGCACCAGACTCTGCTCGAGCTGCTGCATGCGGTACTCCAGTTGCTGGCGTTCGTCGGCAATGCGGTCGATGCCGGTCTGGATGCTCTTCTTGCGCGCGTTGATCAGGCCATCGCTGCCCAGATAGCTGTCCATGACCGTTTCGAGTGGCGCGCCCGCTGCATTCAGGAAGCGGACGACCTCCTCGAAGTGATCGTTGAGCGCGGCATCGAGCTTGCTGCCGTCGATCTCGATGCCACCGCTCTCGGTGGTCTTGACGCCAAGATCGACGAAGCTGCGGATGTAGGTATTGTCCACGCTCGGGCTGCTGACGAGCTGGCTGCGCAGTTGCGCTTGCAGGCCGCGCACCAGACTGTCACCGAGCAGCGGGCCGGCCTCGCCCGTTTCCGGGTTGTAACTGGTAAGCCTGGCCATCTCGTCGAAGGCCTCGTTGTAGCCCTTGACGAACTGCTCGATCACCGAACGCACACTGGCCTTGTCGAGGGTGACATTCACCTGTACCGGCGTGCTGCTCACCTCTTTCAGAGTGAAGGTCAACCCATCGACGGCGGTGCTGATGGTGTCGGTGGGGCTGGTAATGGTCAGGCCATTGAGGGTGATCTGGGCATCCTGCGCGGCAATGGTCTGCTGCAGATTGGTGGCGGCACTGTTGAAGGCAAGCTGCGACAGGCCGCTGTTGTCCGTGTCGTTGCCGTCCCCGTCGCCGCTGATGGTCACTTCCAGGCTGTTGGCGGCGCCGGTGTCGTCGCTGGTGAACAGCAGGCGGTAGCCACTGCCGTCGTTGACGATGGAGGCCGTGACTCCGATGTCGGCCGCATTGACCGCATCGCGGATGCCCTCCAGCGTGTTGTTGCTGCTGTCGATGGTAATCGAGGCCGGCGTCTTGTCCGGATTGGCCACGAAACCGCTGTAGGTGTCGGTTGCCGGGTCGTAGGTCGTGGTTCCGAAGGTAAAGGTCAGCGTGCCGGTGCCTACCACATCAGTGCGGTTGGCAAAGGCCGTGCTGGCCAGGGCATGAGCCGCAGCCAGGCGATCCACCGTTACCGAGTAGCTCGCCACATCGGCGGTATCGGAGACGGTCACCCCCAGCACATCGGGAGCGGAGGAGGTCGCCGTGCGACCGGTGGTGATGGTCTTCATCGGCGAGATGGCCGACTGCAGGGAAGACAGGGCCGAAGACAGGTTTCCATAGGCACTCAGTTCGGCCTGCAGCTCGACTTCGCGCCGTGTCAGGCGCTGCTCGACGGGTACCCTTTCGGCCTCGAGCAACCCCTGCACGAGGCTGGTGAGATCGAGCCCGGAACCTACACCGAGTGAACTGATGGTTGCCATGCGCCTCTCTCCCGCGAACCGTGGGCGGGGCGCTTCTTTGCGCCCCGCCTGTCACGGTGATCCATTGCAACGACCGTGCCAGTCAGACCTTCTCGGCCAGTCCGGTGCTGTCCACCGAGGCGCCGAGATGGAGCCGTTCGGCCAGATTCAGCACCTCCTCGGGCGGAATCTGGCGCACGACCTCCTTGGTCTCCGAGTCCAGTACCGTAATGATGGTACGGCCACTTTCCTTGTCAACCTGGAACTTGAGGTCCCTGCCCACCGACTGGAAGTGGCTGTTGATGTCCTCCACGGCGCGGCGGACATCCTCCACTTCCTGACTGGCCGCCTGGCGGTCGGCGCGGGCCTGACTGGCCGCCTGCTGCGGCGAAACCCTGCCGCTGTCGGCAGCCGGCTGCCCCGCCCCTGCCGGCACCGGCACACCCGTGCCGGGCTGTGCCTGAACCGGTCGATAACCGCTCAGCCCCTGGGCCGTCGCAACGCTCGAGATGATGTCTTTCATGTCGTTGCGCTCCAAGTCATGCGTTCATCCGCAAAGGGCAGCGGCCCCCGGCCCTGCGGCCGGGAGCCCTGGAACACCCTGTAGGGGTTGCCCTTCACCGACTCACCTCATTACTGGAGGAGGGCCAGCACGTTCTGCGGCAGGGCGTTGGCCTGCGCCAGCACCGAGATGCCGGCCTGCTGCAGGATCTGGGCCCGGGTCAGCTCCGCCGTCTCGGCCGCGAAGTCGGCATCGCGGATGCGCGAGCGGGCGGCCGAGAGGTTCTCCGAGGTCGTGCTCAGGTTGCGGATGGTGGCCTCGAAGCGATTCTGGATGGCGCCCAGGTCGGCACGAATTCCGGACACGGTCTGCAGCGCGGCATCCACGATGTTGAGCGCAGTATTGGCACCAGCCACGGTCGAGATGTCGATTTCACTGACGAGCTGCTGCGTCGAGCCAACCGCCGTATTGGCAGCCACATTGAGCACGCTGCCTGCAGTATTGGCAATGCTCGACGACACCGAGAAGCTGTCATTGGAATTGAAGATGACATAACCGGAAACCACAGCACTGTCCGTACCGCCATCGGTCAGCGTCTCGGGATCGACGGCATTGCCCTGATCATTGATCGCATTCAGGGTAATGGTGGCGCCGGTGGTCGAGTGGGTGAAGTTCTCGATGTTGATGTCCTTCCCCTCGGCCTGGGTCAAGGTCAGGGTTCCGCCATTCACCTCAGCGGTAATGCCGGTAGTGCCGGCCTTCTTGTTGATCTCCGTCGCCAAAGCGGAAAGATCTGTCTGTGTCACGGAGGCTGAGATGGTTGCGGTGGCACTACCACTGCCGAGCGTGAGGGTCACGGTACCGTCTGCGCTCAGACCACTGAGCTGTGCCTGGGTGCGCGCCTCGGCCGTCACGCCCGTGGAGGCCTCCACATCATTGACGGCGTCTGCGATAGTAAATGCCGAATCACCTGCGGCCACAGTGACGGTGTCGGTACCTCGGGTCCCGGAAATGGTCAGTGTCTGGGCAGCAATGGTATTGGCTGACGGCAGAGTGGCCGCCGGATCGGTCGTGGAAGCCGTACCCTGGTCAACGGTTGCGTTGACGCCCGCCACATAGTTGTTGGCAAGATGCGCGCCTGTCGCGCCGGCAATGCTGACACTGATCGTCTGGTTCGCATTGGCGCCCACATGGAACTGCTGGGCAGTAAAGGTGCCATCCAGAAGCTTCAGGCCGTTGAACTCGGTGGTATTGGCAATGCGATCCAGCTCCTGCTTGAGCTGGTTGACCTCGGACTGCAGGGCCTGTCGATCCGAAGAGCTGTTGGTGGAGTTGGCCGACTGGATGGCCAGCTCGCGGATGCGCTGCAGGATGTTGGTGGTCTCGCCCAGGGCGCCTTCGGCCGTCTGGGCCAGGGAGATGCCATCATTGGCGTTGCGCACGGCCTGGTTGAGACCGCGAATCTGCGAGGTCATGCGCTCGGAGATGGCAAGACCCGCGGCGTCGTCCTTTGCGCTGTTGATGCGCAGGCCGGAGGACAGGCGCTGCAGCGAGGTTGCCAGGGCGTTCTGGGAGGTGTTCAGGTTCCGCTGCGCGGTGAGCGAGGGAACATTGGTGTTGATGATCTGAGGCATGGCTGCGTCTCCTTGGGTTTGATCGGTTGGGCCGCGCCTGCGACCGGTTTCGCTTCACCCAGCTTATCGGCACCTCTGCGGGAGACTTTAGCCCTTTTTGCGATTTTTTGCCGTTTACCCGATTTTATTTTTTATATCATATGGTTACCCCTGTATCGCCACCCAGGCTCTGCGCCTCTGAACATGGTACGAAAGTACGAAACCGGGCCCCGCCGACCGCAGCAGGCATAGGGTGGAACATACCTCCGCGGGTCATGCCTGCTCTCGGGCGGGCGCTCAGCGGATGAAGTTGAACAGGGACAGCCCCTGAATCTTGATGAAGGTCTGCTGGGCGGCCTGCAGGCCGGTCATCTGCTGCTGGAAGCGGCTGATGGCCTCGGCGTAGTCGAGGTCCTGGATGGCGGACTGCACGGTCCGGAGCTGCAGGTCGAGACCGGAATTGATGTCGGCCTGGGTGTCGAGCGCGTTGAGGCGCGCACCGATGCGGGCGCGGATGTCGTTCATGCGCAGCTGGCCCTGGTCGAGCTGTTCCAGCACCCGGCCGAGGTCGGTGTGCAGCACGGCAGAAGCCGTCGGATTACCACCGCCCTGCTCCAGGGTGCTGATGGCCAGGCGATAGGTCTCGAACAGGGATTCCGGGCTGCTGGGCGCGACGGTAAAGCTGTCGCCGGTGGCGGGCTGGCCGTCGATGCGCACGCTGATGCCCTGGAACTGGATGTCGGCCCCGCTCTGGTAGGCGAGCGGGCCGCTGTTGTAGCCGTTGGTGCCGGTGATGACAAAGGTATCCGGCGCGGTGAAACTGATGGTGTAGCTGTCGGTGGGCGCCGTGGTGGCCTGCCAGGTGGCGAGATCGACCACCGTGCCGGTGGTGATGCTGCCGCTGCCGGTATTGCCGGCCACGGTGCCGGTGACGAAGGTGCCGTTGCCATTGGGGATGTCGAGAAACACCTCCTGCCCGCTGTCGCCCACCGCCACCTGGCGCACGGGGCTGATCTGCACGAAGCGCTGGCGGTCGTCGCCGGCATAGTTCACCACGCCGGAAGGACTGCGCACGAAGGGCTGGGTGTCGGACTGGTACCCGGCAAAGATGTATTCGCCGTTGGCATCGCGCGAGTTGGCGAGCTGCAGCAGCTCGTCGTAGCGCTGGCGCAGCTCGGCGGCGATGTGGCGGCGGGTCTCCGGCGTCTGCGAATCGTTGTTGCCCTGGATGATGAGTTCGCGCACGCGCTGGATGTTGTCCTGGATGGACTGCATCACGGTCTCTTCATAGGACAGCTTCTGCCGGGCGAGATCGGCATTGCGCGTGAACTGCCCGTTGATGGCCAGGGCATTGGACACCTCCAGCGACTGCACGGCGCCCGAGGGGTCGTCCGCCGGCGACAGGATGCGCTTGCCGGTACTCACCTGCAGGCTGGTACGGCCGATGCGGAGCTGGGCATCGAGAATGGCGTTGGTGCCCTGGCGGAACATCTGTGGCGTAGACAGGCGTACGGGCATGACTTACCTCCGCACTGCGTCGATCAGGGTCTGGAACAGGCTGTCGGCGGTGGCGATGACCTGCGCCGCGGCCTGGTAGGCCTGCTGGAACTTGAGCAGGTTGGCGGCCTCCTCGTCGAGGTTGACCCCGGAGATACCCTCGCGGGTGCGGATGGCATCGTCGAGCAGCTTTTTCTGCGCCTGGCTGGTGATCTCGGCGCGGCGCGTGCTGGTGCCGACATCGCCGATCATCTCGTTGTAGGCATCGGAATAGGTGGCGGTACCCCCGGCAAGCACCTGTGCCTGCTGAAGCCCGGCCAGAGCCAGTGCGTTGCGGTTGTCGCCCACCCCACCGGCATTGCCGCGCACGGTGAAGCTGTCACCCGTTGCCGGCGCCCCGCTCAGTTCCACCTGCCAGCCGTTGTAGGCCAGCACATCGGCCGGATCGGCCGGGTTGTAGGCTACGCCTACCGCCAGCGGCGTGGCGGTGGTGTTGTCGAACACATCGAAGGTGGTCGGGCTGGTGAAGGTGATGGTGACATTGTTCAGCAGGTTGGGATCGGTGGCATCGAGCACCGTGGGCGATCCGATCAGGCCGCTGCCGACATTGGTGACCGGCGTGTCGGCCGTCACCGCGCCGGCCGCCGCAATCTCGCGCGGGTCGGTAAGCCGGGTATCGATGTCGCGGGCGGCCTGGCGCACGGGACGGATGAGGAAGCGGTCACCCGCGGCATAACCACCGCCGAGCACCACCGAGATGCCGTTGACGACGAACGGATCGACAGCGGTCCCGGTCCCCGTGTGCGGCACCACCTGGTTGTCGGAGACCCGGTAGAAGGTCCAGTTGGCGCCATCGTAGCGCAGTTCGTAGTCGTCGATGGTGAGCTGGTTGGTGTCGCTGATGGTGACCGTCACCGGCGTGCCGGCATTGCCGGTGGCGGCAATGACCTCGGGTGCCGGGGCCCGGAAGAAGTCCTGTCCGAGGGCACCGTTGAGGTCCATCCCCAGCCGGTGCCGGGCGTTGAAGTCGGCAGCAAGTCCGGCGGCGACGCGGCCCAGCGCATTCTCGGCACGGTCCAGGATCTCGCCACGGAAGGCCAGCACGCCGCCCAGCTTGCCCCCGGTGATGTGATCGGTAATGCGCACCAGGGTGCCGTTGTTGTCGATGCTGATGTCGGGCTCGGTCACATCCAGCCCCAGCGGGTCGGCCGAGAGGCGATTGGCCCGGTTGCCCACGACCAGCGCCTGTCC
>JALWNJ010000438.1 GCA_026995955.1 Gammaproteobacteria bacterium | reverse complement strand
CGAGGAGGAGGCGCGACACTTCCGGATGCTGCGCGCGCGGCTGCGGGAACTGGGTGCGGACTACGGCGACCATCCGGCGCACAATGGCCTGTGGGAGATGGCGCTCAAGACCGACCACGACCCGCTGGTGCGCATGGCACTGGTGCCGCGGGTGCTGGAGGCGCGCGGGCTGGATGTCACGCCCGGCATGATGCAGCGCCTGCGCGAGGCCGGGGACGAGGCCACAGTGGCCTGTCTGGAGGTGATCCTGGCCGACGAGATCGGTCATGTGGCCATCGGCAGCCGCTGGTTCCGTCATCTCTGCGCCGAACGCGGGCTGGAACCCGAGGCCGAGTTCCGGCGTCTGATACAGGCTTACCTGCGCGGCAGCCTGCGCGGGCCGTTCCATGTCGAGGCGCGCCGTGCCGCCGGCTTCAGTGCCGAGGAGATCGCCGCCCTGGAGGCTCTGGAGGCCCCCTGAACCGAACCCGATCCGGAGGTAGCGTGAAACGAATCCTTCCCTTCATCGCCATGCTGCTGCTGGCCGCCTGTGGCGGGCAGCAGGCGGACGAGAAAAGCGGCAAAACCGAGGCCGTGGAAAAGCAGGCCGTGCAGGCGGCGGATGAAACACCTGCGACGGTGGTGTACCTGCGGGAGTCCGAGCCTGGCATCGAGCCCTACGCCACGCGCATGATCGTCACGCCTGACTTCCTGCGCATGGACGACGGCCAGGACGACGGCGACTACCTGCTCTATGATCGTCGCAGTCGCACCATCCACAGTGTCAGCCACGGGGACCGCACGGTGCTCGACATCCCGTTCCATGCCGTGGAGATGGAGCCGCCGCCGGGCCTCGAGCGCATCACGCGCCGCACGGTGGACGAGCAGGCGCCGGCGGTGGGCGGCAGGCAGCCGGTGCAGCAGAAGGACTTCGTCAATGCCCGCCTGTGCATGGAAACGGTCAGCGCGCCAGGCCTGCTGGACGATGCGCGCCGGGCCCTCAAGGAATACCGCGAGGCCCTGGCCGGCGAGCAGGCGCGCAATCTGTACAAGACGCCCCCCGAGCTGCGCGATCCCTGCATGCTGTCCAATCTCGTCTTCCATCCGGGCAAGGGGCTGGAGGAGGGCTTTCCGTTGTACGAGCGCAATCAGGCCGGCCAGACCCGTGAACTGACCGACTTCGAGCGCAACCGGAGGGTAAAGTCCAGTCTGTTCGATCTGCCCGAAGGCTATCGGCACTACCGCATCCGGGTAGAACCGCAGGGAGGGGAAGCACTCAAAGCGGAAGACGCTCCAGACGCCAGTCCTGGCCCGAGCAGCTGAGCAGGCTGCCCTCGCGGTACCAGTCGCCGAGCACGATGCGCCGCGCCGGCGTGCCGTCCAGGTCGAATTCGTGGATCGCCGGGCGGTGGGTGTGTCCGTGGATGAGGTCGCGCACGCCATGTCGGCGCAAGGCCTCGAGCACCGCCCGCGGATTCACATCGGTGATGTCCTGCGGCTTGTCCTGGGCGGCATCGCGGCTGCGGGCGCGCAGCGCTCTCACCTGGGCCTCGCGTTCCGCCCACG
Organism: Gammaproteobacteria bacterium; assembly: GCA_026995955.1. Lineage (GTDB taxonomy): Bacteria > Pseudomonadota > Gammaproteobacteria > J044 > J044 > J044. The sequence goes on along the minus strand of JALWNJ010000438.1, from coordinate 371 downwards.
GCTGGGCCAGGAATTGCCGCTGCCATTCCGGATCGCGGAACTGGCGCCGCATGGCCTGATATTCTGCATCGTCGGTGCACAGCAGGTCGCCGTGCATCAGCAGGGTGGGGAGGCCCTCCAGGTCGATCACCACCTCGTCGGGCAGCAGGCGCATGCGGCTGCGTGCCAGTGCCCGCTCGCCGAACAGGAAGTCACGGTTGCCCGGCAGGAAGTACACCGGCACCCCGGCATCGGCGAGCGCGGCAATGGCCGCCAGGGTGTCCGCGTGACGGTCCTCGGGGTCGTCGTCGCCGATCCAGTACTCGAACAGGTCGCCCAGTATGTACAGGGCCCGCGCCTGGCGGGCCCTGCCGGCGAGGAGCGCGTGCAGC
>JALWNJ010000437.1 GCA_026995955.1 Gammaproteobacteria bacterium | reverse complement strand
GTACACCTGACCGGTGGTGAAGTTGTTCTTCTTGCCGGTCTTGATGCGCACGAAACGCTCGTAGTGGCCCAGATCGAGGTCGGTCTCGGCGCCGTCCTCGGTGACGAACACCTCGCCGTGCTGGAAGGGGCTCATGGTGCCGGGATCGACATTGATGTAGGGGTCGAGCTTGAGCATGGTGACCTTGAGGCCGCGGGCCTCGAGGATGGCGCCCAGCGAAGCGGCAGCGATCCCCTTGCCCAGGGAGGACACCACGCCCCCCGTGATGAAGATGTAGCGTGTCATGCGTGATCCCGGTTGCAGGTGGTTTGGGGGCCAGGGCAGCACCCCGACGGCGGCACAGGATACCAGACCCGCCCCCGCCCCTTCAATGGAGAACCCGGGAGCTCGACACAAAAATCAATGACTTGCATTTTCGTCCCCGCCCTCTGCCCCATGTTTCTCTCCGGCATGGGAGAGGAACAGGGCCAGACCGATGAGGGCGATGCCGCCGGCGAACACGAGCAGGTTCATGGCGGTGTCGAAGTCCATGTTGAGCGCATGCTCGAAGAACTTGACGATGAGGATCATCAGCACCACCTTGGCGAGCCGGTTCTTGAGGTCGTCGAGGTTGCGGATGAACAGCACCCGTGAATGGGTTTCGGAGTTGGCGGCCTGGTCGATGCGGCTGATGAACAATTCGTACAGGCCGAGCGAGAAGATGAGCAGCACCGTGGCCAGCAGATAGCCGTCGATGATCTCCACCACATGCGCGATGAGCATGGCGCGCATGTCGGCGCGGGCCTCCGCCGGCAGGCTCATGTCGCCGTAGTGCACCACATGGGTGAGCATGTTCCAGACATCGACGCTGGCCATCCAGAACACGGCCAGGGCGGTGGCGAGCGAGGTGACGACCGCTACCAGCACCACCAGCCGGCTGTTCCAGAGGATGGATTCGAAGACCTTCTCGATCAGACGCAGGGGATGATTGGGTTTCATGATGTGCCTTGTTCCTGTTGTTGGTCGGGTGAATGGTTTGCCCACAGGCCGAGGACGCCGAGCAGACGCTCGCCCTCGTAGATCAGCGGGATGCGGTCGCGCATCCAGGGCGGCACCTCGGCCTCCCGCAGTAGCGCCTTGAGCGGGCGGCGTGGCGCGCCCGGATGCGGGCGCAGGCGTTCTCCGCCCTGCCGGAAGCCGAAGCTGAGGGCGTTGGGCGCATATTCAAGCCCCTCCAGGGTGCGTTGCAGTGCGTGCCAGCGCATGGGCTCGCCGGTGGCCGGGTTGGTCGTGTCCCGGCCCGCCGGCCAGGGATGGCGCGCGCAGCGGTCGAAGTCCGGCAGGGGCGGCCCGGCGTACAGGGCGTCGCGCCAGCGGCGGGCCTCGCCGCCTGGCCAGCGTACCTTGGGCCGGGCATCCGGACGGGCCTCGAGCATGGCGCGGATGGCCTCCAGCCGGTGGCTGCCCGGCAGCGGCAGGCCCTTGTCCTGCAGCCACCAGCGCAGCAGGTTGCGCTGGCGCAGGGGCGACAGGGCGCGCAGCCCGGGGATCGACAGGGTGCCGGGTTCCAGGCCGCTGCAGCGCTCGGCATCGAGACGCGCCAGCTCGTGCTGCAGGGCCAGCGCCTCGGCCTGCAGCCGGGCGCCGTAGGCGATGCGCTCGGGTGCGGCGGGCCAGCGCTCGGTCAGCTGCGGCAGCACGACATGACGCAGGTAGTTGCGGTCGTATTGCACGCTCGTATTGGAGGGGTCCTCGACCCAGGCGATGCCGAGCCGGCGAGCAGTGGCAAGGATCTCGCTGCGGGGCCAGTCGAGTAGAGGCCGGCCCATCCAGCCCTCCGCGAAGGGCATCCAGCGCGGCATGGCGGCCAGTCCGGCGGGGCCGCTGCCGCGCAGCAGCGCCAGCAGCAGGCTCTCGGCCTGATCGTCGCGGTGCTGGGCCGTGAGGAGCCCCTCGCCGGCGCCCAAACACTCGGCGAA
>JALWNJ010000436.1 GCA_026995955.1 Gammaproteobacteria bacterium | reverse complement strand
GGCCCAGGGTGATGCCGATGTCCTCCACCGTGTGATGGGCATCGATGTGCAGGTCGCCCTCGGCATGGATCCGGAGGTCGAACAGGCCGTGACGGGCCACCTGCTCGAGCATGTGCTCGAGAAAGGGCACGCCGGTGTCGAAGTCGGACTGGCCGGTGCCATCCAGATCGATGGTCACCTCGATGCGCGTCTCCAGGGTGTTGCGCGCGACGCTGGCGGTACGCTCGGACATGATTGCGGGTCTGGTGGTATTCGGCCCCCAATCATATCACGCGGCCGCCGGATTGGCAGGTCGCGTCGGCGCCCCTGTCGGCGCCCGGATCGGGCAGGGGTTGTGCCTCCGATCACATGATGTATATTCTGGAAGGCAAAGCGCAATACAGACGCCAGAAGAGCGCATCACATGACAGAACCCAGCGACCGCAAGGTCATCGACCTCAAGGGACTGAAGGTCGCGTGCCAGGAATGCAGTCTGCGTGACCTGTGCCTGCCCGTGGGCATGAGCGTGCAGGACATCGACCGCCTGGACCACATCATCCGCCGCAAGCGGCCCCTGCACCGTGGCGACTATCTCTACCGCAGCGGCGATTCCCTGCATGCCCTGTATGCGGTGCGCTCCGGTTCGGTCAAGTCGTTCAGCATCTCCGAGGAGGGCGAGGAACAGGTGCTCGGCTTCCACCTGCCGGGCGAGCTGGTGGGGCTGGACGCCATCCACGACAGCATCCATCACTGCTCCACGGTGGCGCTGGAGACTACCAGCGTGTGCGAGATCCCGTTCGAGGCCCTGGAGGATCTGGCACAGGAGATCCCGGGGCTGCAGCACCAGCTGTTCCGGCTCATGAGCCGCGAGCTGCAGAACGACGAGCACTTCATGATGGTGCTGGGCAAGAAGACCTCCGAGGAGAAGCTGTCCAACTTCCTGGTCAGCCTGTCGCAGCGCTTCAGCAGCCGCGGCTTCTCCGGCACCGAGTTCATGCTCAGCATGTCACGCAACGACATTGCCAACTACCTGGGGCTGGCAGTGGAGACCATCAGCCGCCTGTTCACCCGCTTCCAGAACAACGGCCTCATCGAGGTCGACCGCAAGTTCATCACCATCCGCGACCTGGATGGCCTGCGCCGCCTGGCCGGGCCACAGTGCGGCGCCAACCTGGGCTCGCACCGGGGCGCATAGGGCGCCCCTCAGGTTTCCAGCCAGAAGGTCACCGGCCCGTCGTTGACCAGGGCCACCTGCATGTCGGCGCCGAATCGTCCACCGGCCACCTCGCCCGTGTGCCGCTGCGCCGCCCGTGTCTGCATTGCCTCGAACAGCATCCGTGCCCGGTCGGGCGGCGCCGCGCTGCTGAAGCTAGGCCGCGTGCCCTTGCGCGTGTCCGCGGCCAGCGTGAACTGCGGCACCAGCAACAGCCCGCCGCCGGTGTCGCGCAGCGAACGGTTCATGCGCCCGGCCTCGTCCTCGAATACGCGGTAGCCCAGCAGGCGCTCGAGCAGGCGTTCCATGCGTGCCTCGTCGTCGTGCTTCTGTACCCCCACCAGCACCAGCAGACCGGGGCCGATGGCGCCGATGACCTCGCCGTCCACCGTCACCGAGGCCTCGCTGACCCGCTGCAGCAACCCGATCATGCGCCCTCCAGCCGCTCGGCGAAGGCATCGGTGGCCGCCAGCAGGGCGTCGAGGATGCCGGGCTCCGAGGCGGCGTGGCCGGCATCCGGGATCAGCTTCAGCTCGGCCCGGGGCCAGGCCCGGTGCAGCGCCAGGGCCTGGTCCGCCGGGCACACGATGTCGTAGCGGCCATGCACGATCACGCCGGGAATGTCACGCAAGCGGTCGGCATCGCGCAGCAACTGGTCGGGTTCCAGGAAGGCGTGATTGACGAAGTAGTGGCATTCGATGCGTGCCAGCGAGAGCGCCACGAAGGGGTCGGCAAAGTGGTCGATGACGGCCTGGCTGCCGCGCAGGGTGGCACAGCGGCCCTCCCA
>JALWNJ010000435.1 GCA_026995955.1 Gammaproteobacteria bacterium | reverse complement strand
CTCGTGGGCGCAGCCGCCGGCGGCCAGTCCCGGATCCTGCGGCTGCAGATAGACGGTAAGCCCCTGGCTGGCGGCGTATTCCATGGCGCGGCGCAGCAGGCGCAGGTCGCGCACCGGGCGCAGGCACTGGGCCACGCCCACCGCGCCCGCAGCGCGCAGGGCGGCCATTTCGCTGAGCTGTTCGCCCTCCAGCCCCTGGGTCAGGGCGGCGATGACCTCGATGTGGCAGTGGCCGTCGGCGGCGGCCTGCTGCTGCACGAAGTCGATCTCGGCCGGCGAGTCGATCACCGGGCGGGTGTCGGGCAGGCAGGCCATGCGCGTGATGCCGGCACTGGCCGCGGCGCGGGACTCGGAGGCGATGGTGGCCTTGTGCTCATGGCCCGGCTCGCGCAGGCGCACGCCGACATCGATCAGCCCCGGCAGCACCCAGCTGCCGCCGGCGTCGATGCGCCGCTCCGGGACGAAGCCCTCGGGCACCTGGCCGACGGCCACGATGCGGCCGTCCTCGACGGCCAGGGCGCCTTGCGTCTCCAGGCCTGTGGCCGGGTCGATGAGCAGGCCGTTCTCGATCAGGAGTTTCATGCCGCCTCGCCTCCGCCCATGATCAGCGACATCACCGCCATGCGCACGGCGATGCCGTTGCTGACCTGTTCCAGGATCACCGACTGCGGGCCGTCGGCGACGCGCGAGTCGATCTCCACGCCACGGTTGGCGGGGCCGGGGTGCATGACGATGGCGTCCGGGCGGGCACGCCGCAGGCGTTCCGGGGTCAGGCCGTAGAGCTGGAAGAACTCGTGCTCGCTGGGGATCAGCCCGCCCTGCATGCGTTCCTTCTGCAGGCGCAGCATGATGATGACATCGACCTCCTCCAGGCCCTGCTCCAGGTCGTGGAAGACATGCACCCCAAGCTGCTCGACATCGGCCGGCAGCAGGGTCTTGGGGGCGATGACACGTACCTCGTGGGTGCCGAGGATGTTGAGCGCGTGGATCTGCGAGCGGGCCACTCGCGAGTGCAGGATGTCGCCGACGATGGCCACCCGCAGGCGGTTGAAGTCGCCCTTGTGGCGGCGGATGGTGAACATGTCGAGCATGGCCTGGGTGGGGTGGGCGTGGCGGCCGTCGCCGGCGTTGAGCACGCTGACATGGGGCGCCACGTGGTGGGCGATGAAGTGGGCGGCGCCGCTGTCGGCGTGGCGCACCACGAACATGTCGCAGAACATGGCCTCGATGTTGCGCAGGGTGTCGAGCAGGCTCTCGCCCTTGGTGGTGGCGCTCTGCGCGATGTTGAGGTTGAGCACGTCGGCCGACAGCCGCTTGGCCGCCAGCTCGAAGGTGGTGCGGGTGCGGGTGCTGGGTTCGAAGAACAGGTTGACCACCGTCTTGCCGCGCAGCAGGGGCACCTTCTTCACCGCCTGCGCATGCACGCTGACGAAGGACTCGGCGGTGTCGAGGATGCGTTCCAGCAGGGCGCGGTCCAGGCCCTCGATGGTGAGGAAGTGGCGCAGGCTGCCGTCCTCGCGCAGTTGCAGGCGGACGGCGCTCATGCCCGGGCCTCCCGCCTGACCACCTGCCAGGTGATCGGGTCCGGGCCCTGCACCTGTACCTCCTCGTCCTCCGGCAGCGCCAGCCGCTCGCCGCAGTAGCGGGCGCAGATCGGCAGCTCGCGCCCGCCACGGTCGACCAGCACCGCCAGGTCGATGGCGGCGGGGCGGCCGTAGTCGAAGATCTCGTTGAGCGCGGCGCGCACCGTGCGCCCGGTGTGCAGCACATCGTCCACCAGCAGGATGCGACGGTCCTCGACCGGGAACGGGATGTGGCTCGGGCGCACCTCGGGATGCAGGCCGATGCGGCTGAAGTCGTCGCGATAGAAGGCGATGTCGAGGCTGCCGATGGGGCCGTCGTGTCCGAGCCGGCGCGCCAGCGCCTCGGCCACCCACACGCCGCCGGTGCGGATGCCGATGAGGTGCAGGGCATCACCGCCAT
>JALWNJ010000434.1 GCA_026995955.1 Gammaproteobacteria bacterium | reverse complement strand
GGCCCCGGAGGTGTACCGGCTGGCGGCACGCCTGCCGCACATCGAGGTGGTCGGCGTGGACTGCCACATCGGCTCCCAGCTCACCGAACTGGCACCGTTCATCGACGCCCTGCAGCGCGTCCTCGTGCTGGTGCGCCGGCTCGAGTCCGAGGGCATCGCCATCCGCCACCTCGACCTCGGCGGCGGGCTGGGCATCCGCTACCGGGACGAGACCCCGCCGGAGCCGGCCGACTACGCCGAGGCCCTGTTCGAGGTGCTGCGCGACACCCCCTACGAGATCCTGCTGGAGCCGGGCCGTGCCATCATGGGCAATGCCGGCGTGCTGCTGATGCGGGTGGAATACCTCAAGCCGACCGCGCACCGCAACTTCGCCATCGTCGATACCGCCATGAACGACAACATGCGCCCCGCCCTGTACGGCGCCTGGCAGGAGATCGTGCGCGTAGTGCAGCCCAGCGACGCCGAAGCGCGCGACTGGGACATCGTCGGACCGGTGTGCGAGACCGGCGACTTCCTCGGCAAGGACCGCCGCCTGGCGCTGGAACCCGGTGACCTGCTGGCCATGCGCTCGGCCGGCGCCTACGGCTTTACCATGAGCTCCAACTACAACAGCCGCCCGCGCGCCGCCGAGATCCTGGTCGATGGCGAAAGCGCCTTCGTCGCCCGCGAACGCGAAACCCTGCGCGACCTGATGCGCGGCGAGCACCTGTTGCCCTGACCCTGCCCTTGCGGAACATTTTTTTGTATCTATAATCAAATCATCTGGAAGGACGACGGCGCGTAATGGACTACGAATGGGACGAGGTCAAGGCTGAAATCAACCGCCTCAAGCACGGTGTCGCGTTCGAATCCATCGAGGCATTCCGCTGGGAGGACGCGCTCATCGAGCCGGACCGGAGGCATGATTACGGTGAACCCCGTTTTCTTGCCCTGGGTTACATCGGTAACAGGCTGCACGCCGTCATATTCACACTCCGCCACCATCGGATCCGCATCATTGGCCTGCGCAAGGCCAACGCCCGGGAACAACGCCGCCATGAGCAAAAAACGCAGACCTGAACACATCTCCCCGGAAGACTGGGACAGCGTGGACGTACCCGAACTCAGCGACGAGGAACTCGACCGGCTGCGCCCCGCCGAGGAGGTGCTGCCGGAAGTGGTGGCGGCCTGGCGTGCCGGCACCCTCAAGCGCCGTCGTGGCCAGCGCGGGCCACAGAAGCGCCCCACCAAGCAGCAGGTTTCGATCCGCTTCTCGCCCGAGGTGCTGGCGCACTTCCGCGCCACCGGTCGCGGCTGGCAGACGCGCATGGACGAAGCGCTCAAGCAGTGGATCGCCGAGCACGGCCAGGACACGGACGCCACTTGAGCCCCATTACATCACGGGCTACGCTTTCCCGCATGAGACACGATTTCCTCCCCCGCAGGCGAATATCCGGCTGATGCCCGGCGGCCGCGCGCCGCCCCGAGCCGAACCCGTTCGTCTGTCCTGTTGTGGAGGAAACACCGTGCATCCCGACCTTCCCTCGTCCATCGCCTTCATGGGCGATCCCCATGGGGACTTCGGTCCCGCCCTGGCACTGCCGCCCGGCGCCGTGCGCCACCTGATCCTGCTCGGCGACATGGATGCGCCCGAACCGCTCGACCGCATCGCCAGCCGCATCCCGGCGCGGCTGTGGTGGATTCCCGGCAACCACGAATTCGACCGTGTCGAACATCACGACCGTGTCTTCGTCCCCGAACTGGCCGCCCGCAACCTGCATGGCCGGGTAGTCGAGATCGAGGGCCTACGCGTGGCCGGCCTGGGCGGCGTGTTCCGGGGCAAGCTCTGGTATCCGAAGCAGGGCACGGAACGGCCGCGCCACACCCGCCGCGCCGAGGCGCTGGCCACACTTGCGCCCCGCCACCGCTGGCGCGGCGGCCTGCCCCTACGCCAGCGCGGCGCCATCTGGCCCGAGGACATCGAGGCCCTGGCCACACAACGCGCCGATGT
>JALWNJ010000433.1 GCA_026995955.1 Gammaproteobacteria bacterium | reverse complement strand
GCGTGAGGGGGTGCAGATCGCCGTCAACGGCTATACCGACGATCGCCCCATCCGCGGCGCGCTGAAGCGACGCTATGCCAGCAACTGGGAGCTGTCGGCGGCGCGTGCCCTCACGGTGCTGCACTATCTGGCCGAGCGTGGCTTCCCCGAGTCCCGCCTCGAGGCCCGGGCCTATGGCGAACGGAATCCGCGCGCCAGCAATGCCTCCGAGATCGGCCGCGCGCTCAACCGGCGCATCGAGCTGATGATCGTCGAGGGTGGCGACCGTCGGCCATGACGGAGTTTGCGATCCAGCACGGATGGCTGCTGCTCGGGGTCGGCTACCTGTTGCTGCACCTGGTGGGCTTGGGGATGGCCCTCCATGTCATTCTCAACGGTCGTACGCCGCAGGGCACGGTGGCCTGGCTGATGGCCCTGCTGGCGATGCCGATGCTGGCCATTCCCCTGTACCTGTTCCTCGGCAGTCCGCGTTTCTGGGGCTACATCCGCGCCCGCCGCGCCGGCGACACGCGCCTGACCCCGGTGGTCGAGGAGCTGGTGGCCAATGCCCGGGGCATGGACCTGCTGCCGGAGCAGACACGGCAGTTCATGCGCGTCAGCAGCGAACTGGCGCGCATGCCCTTCAGCCGGGGCAATGACGCCCGCCTGCTGGTCGATGGCGAAGCCACCTTCGATGCCATTTGCGCGGCCATCGACGAGGCCCGCGACTACATCCTAGTGCAGTTCTACATCATCCACGACGATGGCCTGGGAAGGCGTTTTCGCGATCACCTCATCGCGCGTGCCCGTGCCGGGGTGCGCATCCATCTGCTGTACGACGAGATCGGCTGCTGGGATCTGCCCCGTGCCTATCTGGACGGTCTGCGCGAGGCGGGTATCGAAGTGGCCGGATTCAGCGCCACCCGCCGCTGGCAGAACCGTTTCCGCATCAATTTCCGCAATCATCGGAAGGTGGTGGTGGTGGACGGTCGCGTCGCCTTTCTCGGTGGCCACAATGTCGGCGACGAATACCTGGGGCTGGATCCGAAACTCGGCCACTGGCGCGATACCCATGTGCGGCTGGAAGGTCCGGTGGTGCATGCCGTGCAGCTTGCGTTCCTCGAGGACTGGTACTGGAGCCGCGAGCAGATCCCGGAACTGGACTGGCAGCCACGACTGGCGACGACGCCGGGGCTGGACACCCTGATCCTGCCCAGTGGGCCGGCCGACGAGCTGGACAGCTTCGAGATGTTCGTGCTGGAGGCGATCAACGCCGCGCAGAGACGGCTGTGGATCGTCAGTCCCTACTTCGTGCCCGACGAGGGGGTGATTCACGCCCTGCAGCTTGCCGCCATGCGCGGCGTGGACGTGCGCATCATGCTGCCGGCCAGGGCCGATCACCTGCTGGTGCACATGGCCTCCTATTCCTATCTCGGGGATCTGGCCGCCACCGGCGCCCGCGTCTATCGCTATGGCCGGGGGTTTCTGCACCAGAAGGTGTTGCTGGTCGACGAGGACATCGCCACCGTGGGTACCGCCAACTTCGACAACCGCTCGTTTCGCATCAATTTCGAGATCAGCGCCGTGTTCGTCGATGCCGGCTTCGCCGCCGAGGTGAAGCAGATGCTGCGCGAGGACTTCCGCCACTGCTTCGAGGCGCATCCGAGCGACTTCGAGGCGCGTCCGTTCTGGTTCCGCATCGGTGCCCGCCTGGCGCGCCTGTTCGCGCCCATGCTGTGAGGGCGGGCGCTATGTTCGCGTATTGAGCGCGGCCCCGGAGCCTTGCACCTTGAGCAGGGCGGTGAATACCGAGTCCTGTCCCAGCACCAGGTTGTTCATCAGCTCGGCGCTGATCACCGCGATCATGCCAGGGAGGATGATGCCCGGGTTCCAGGTCAGCTCCAGCAGGGCGGTCAGGGCTGCCAGCGGTGCGCGCAGACTGGCGCCCATCATTGCCGCCATGCCGACCAGGGCATAGAAGCTGGGTGAGCTGGCCACCGGGCTGTCGGTAGGCC
>JALWNJ010000432.1 GCA_026995955.1 Gammaproteobacteria bacterium | reverse complement strand
CCAGTTCCAGATCGGCCAGATCGAGCCGCCAGCCCTCGGCCAGTGGCGACCAGCGGAAGCGGGTGCGCAGGGCATCGAGCCGCACTTTCCCCGTGCCATCGGGCGTGGTCAGGACGATGTCGGCCAGATCGAGTTGGCCGAGCACCTCCTGCAGCCGACCGTCGCCGATCGTCAGCCACAGGCCGGCGCTGCCGGTGCCCTGCTGCAGGCCGGCGCGGCGCAGCAGGGCACCGGCCGGCAGGCCGCCGACTCGCAGCGCGCGGGCATCCAGGTACACCCGCGCCCGCCAGGCGCGGGGCAGGCTGTAGTCGCCCTGCAGGTCGATGGCCACGCGCAGGCTGTTGCCGATGTGCCGCGGCAGGCCGACCCGGCCATCGAGATAGATGTGGTCCTCGGCTACCGCCAGGATCAGGTTGACGGGACTGAAGTCCACATCGATGTCCCGGCTGGGTTCGGCCCAGTGCACGCGGGCATCGACGAATTCGACCACCAGCCCGTCGAGCCAGGCCGCGAGCCGCGCCTGCAGGCCCGGCCCCTTGCTGGCCGGCGGGCGCTCGCTCAGCGTCAGCCCGGGGATGACCACGCGATCGTCCTCGGTCAGCCTCAGGGACAGGCGGGCCTGCTCCACGGTGATGCGGCCCGGCCGCAGCCGACCGCCCAGCAGGCCGGACAGGCTGGGGGTAATGAAGAGATTGTTCGCCTCCAGCACCGTGCGGCCCTTGCCGTCACGCACGCGCAGCCCCTGCAGGTCCAGCGCCGGCATCAGGCCGCGCCAGACCACCGCCAGCCGCTCCAGCTCGAGCGGCTGACCCAGCGCCCGGCTGGCTGCCTCCACCACCTGCGGCCGGTAGTCCTCCGCCAGCGGCGAAAGGATCCGGCCCATGCTGATGAGCACGGCGAACAGAACGATGAACAGTACCGTCCCCCAGCCGATGGTGAAGCAGAGGCCGCGGAAGCAGGCGCGGATCATGGGAATGCGCCCGGCCTAGAGGGGTACCACATCGAACTGGTCCTGCGCATAGGTGCCCTCCACCTGGATGCGCACCGGCACGCCGAGGAATTCCTGCAACTGCGCCAGGCTCGCCGATTCCTCGTCGATGAGCAGGTCGATGACCGGCTGCGAGGCCAGCACCAGCACCTCCTTCGGATCGAACTGGCGCACCTCGCGCATGATCTCGCGGAACAGCTCGTAGCACACCGTCTGCGGCGTCTTGATGTAGCCGCGCCCGCCGCAGGTGGGGCAGGGCTCGCAGAGGATGTGCTCCAGGCTCTCGCGGGTGCGCTTGCGCGTCATCTCCACCAGCCCCAGCGGCGACACGTCGCAGATCTGGCTCTTGGCGTGATCGCGCTCCATCGCCCGCTCCAGTGCACGCAGCACCTGGCGCTTGTGCTCCTCCTCGGCCATGTCGATGAAGTCGATGATGATGATGCCGCCCAGATTGCGCAGCCTGAGCTGGCGCGCGATGGCCTGCGCCGCCTCGAGGTTGGTCTTGAAGATGGTCTCCTCGAGGTTGCGGTGACCGACGAAACCGCCGGTGTTCACGTCGATGGTGGTCATCGCCTCGGTCTGGTCGAAGATGAGGTAGCCGCCCGACTTGAGCGGCACCTTGCGATCCAGCGCCTTCTGGATTTCGTCCTCGATGCTGTAGATGTCGAAGATCGGCCGCTCGCCCGGATAGTGCTCGATGCGGCTGGCCAGGCCCGGCATGTAGGCTTGGGCGAACTCGATCATGCGCTGCGCCGTCTCGCGCGAGTCGATGCGCACCTTTTCGATGTCCTCGTCCACCATGTCGCGCAGGGTGCGCTGGATCAGCGGCAGGTCGGAATAGATCACCTGCCCGGCCGGCGTCTTCGCGGCGCGGTCGCGGATGCAGTCCCACAGCTTGTTGAGAAACGCCATGTCGCGGCGCAGGGCCTCCTCGCTGGCCTGCTCGGCGGCGGTGCGAATGATGTAGCCGTGCGGGCTGCCCATCTCCTCGGCGAGCTGCTGGACCAGCTCG
>JALWNJ010000431.1 GCA_026995955.1 Gammaproteobacteria bacterium | reverse complement strand
GTCTTCGACAAGGGCTGGATGGAAGACGCCGAAGGTCGCTACATCGACTTCCGCAACACGGTCATCCTGCTGACCACCAATGCCGGCACCGACCGGGTGATGTCGCTGTGCTCGGATCCGGACCTGTTGCCGGAGCCGGACGCCATCGCCAAGGCGCTGCGCGAACCGCTGCTCGAGGTCTTCCCGCCCGCCCTGCTCGGCCGTCTTGTGGTCATCCCCTACTATCCGCTGCACGACAATCTGCTCAAGGATATCGTGCGCCTGCAGCTCGGGCGGATCCAGCAGCGCATTCAGGAGAATCATGGCGTGGCTCTCGAATACGACGAGGATGTCGTCGATCTCATCGTCTCCCGCTGCCAGGAGATCGACAGCGGCGCGCGCATGATCGACGGCATCCTCACCCATACCCTGCTGCCGGAGATCAGCCGCCGCTTCCTGGAGCGCATGCTCGAGGACAAGCCGCCGGTGCCGGTGCGGGTCGGCGTCGAGGATGGTGAGTTCAGATATCAGCTGGAAGAATCCGCCCAGGGTGCCTGATCAGCCGTGGCCGAGACGACCTACTCACCGATTGTTAAACGTGTGAATATCACTGCCGTCGATGGTCGGCGGCGGTTCGAGTCCAGAATGGACTTCTCTCCACTGTCCGGGAATCCACCGCATGTGAAACACGAGTTGGTCGTTCGCGTGTTTCTGTCACCTTTTCGGGTCGAACATGTCGAGACACCTGAACATGGCGAGCAGCCAAATTACAAAGATGGAATCATTCCCGGACATTTCAAGGAGCATGAGATTCACTATATCCTTGGCTTGCTCGAGGAATATCATAAAGATTCGAATAATAACAGGCTCCAGAAATGGCCCGACTCCAAATGGATCCAGTTCAGAAGCATCCTCAAGCTGAAGGTAGAACAGATATGGAATGTCCTCTGGGCGCGACCATCCGAAGGTATGGAGAATGTCTGGATGCGGTACCTGGCTGCCACCAAAGGATACAAAAGTAACGTAGTTCCCTCGCTCAAGCTCGACCTGAATCTGAAACTTGTAAATCTGCCTTCCGAGGCAGACGTTCGAATACTATGCCTCAACACTACCACAAGATTCAGAAGCCGGATGAGCCTGTCATGGGTACAAGGTGGCAGTTTTGGAATTCTGGACTGGTACGACATTTATACATACGAATATGAAGGCAATATCATCAATTGTGACGCAGCACATGAATTTGGCCATTATCTGGGATTTTCCCATGTCGCTGCGAACATCGAAGGCAATCCGTATCCGGCAATCGGGGCAAAACCTGGTGACACGGAAGAATACGGAATCACGGAACATCAAAGAGGCAATGTAATGGGCATGGGCACACGCGTCGAACCCTGGAACGCTGCACCCTGGTTGAATCACATATACCGGCATTTCAGCGGCCCTGAAAAACCAAAGTTTGTGGCTTACGTTCAGAACCACCACTGACACTTCTCATCATGATTCGGGCAAATAAAGCCCCAGGAGGCTGTCATGACCGAGAGAGCACTGGCCAGCATCGAAACAAATCTCGACAGCGAGATACGCCTGAAAAGCGCCGTGATCCATGAAGAGCTGGGCAGGCAGTTCCACATCGATGCGGTAATACAGTCATCCTCTCCCATCGATCCCGACCAGCTGCTCGGACTGCCCGTGGTCGTCCGACTGCATGGAGAGCAGGGTGAAAGGGTTTTCCACGGCTATTGCGTTCGGATCGAATTACTCGCACCAGGCGTCGGGGGAATCAGATATCGCCTGACGATCCGCTCCATTCTCTGGTTTCTTACCCGAACGACCGATTCCAGGATTTTCCAGAACGAATCCGTCATCGACATCCTCAAGAGCATCCTCGAAAAATACGACTTCGATGCAATCGAGCTCAAGCTTCAGAAGGAATACGAGCCGCTGCCCTATTGCGTGCAGTATCAGGAGACAGATCACGCCTTCTTCCACAGGCTGCTCGAGCATCACGGCATCTACTACTACTT
>JALWNJ010000430.1 GCA_026995955.1 Gammaproteobacteria bacterium | reverse complement strand
CCTCGATGGAGAAGTGCGGCTGCTTGCCCGGATTGCGCGCGATCCCCAGCACCACCCGGTCGAACAGACGGCAGGCGCGCGCCACCAGATCCTCGTGACCGCGGGTGACGGGATCGAAGGTGCCGGGATAGACGACGGTGCGGGTCATGCGCCTCCTGTGCGGCCGGTCAGCGCTAGAGCGGCTGGAAGGGGATCTCGTAGGTACCGGTCTGGGTCAGCAGCAGGTACTGGTGCTTGATCATCAGCAGCGAGTTGAGGCGGGCGATGAAGATCGGCTCGGTCACCGGCTTGGTGACGTAGTCGTTGGCACCGCAGGCCAGCAGCTTGGCGTACTCCGACTCGTCCTGGCCATCGACGGTGATGAGCAGGGCCGGCATCATCTCGCGCGTGTAGTTGAGGTCGTTGCGCACCGCACGGATCAGGTCGGGGCCGGTCATGTCGCCCTTGAGGAACACATCGGAGACGATGATGTCGAAACTGCCCGGCCCCTCGGCCCCCACCTCGCGAATCAGATCCAGCGCCTCCTCGGCACTGGTCACGTGCACCACCTGCAGGCCGTGTTTCTGCATCAGTTGCTTGAGTACGGTGGCCGCGGTGAGGCTGTCCTCGACATACAGCACGCGGCCGGAGGCACCGGTGACCTTGGGCAGGAAGGTTTCGATGTAGTCCACCAGCGCCTGCAGCCCCTGCCCCTTGTCGAAGAAGCCGGTGACGCCCTTCTCGTAGCCGTGCTGCAGGTCCTCGCGCTGGGCGGCATCGCCGGAGACGACGATGATGGGCGTGGCGGTGTGATTGCCGAGGCGGCGGATCTTGCGCACGAACTCCAGCCCGTCCATGTCCGGCAGCACCAGCGCCGAGGCGATCAGGTCGTAGCGCTGGATCTTGAGGCTGGCCAGCGCCTCGCGGGCATTGTCGAAGCCCACCACCTGCACATCGCCGATCTGGCGCTCCAGCAGGGCCGACACCATCTTGCGGGCGGCGTCGGAGCCATCGACCAGCATGATCTTGCGCTTGAGTTCGCTCATCGGCAGTGTCGTTGTGTCATGGAATGGAGCATACGGTCATCCTGCAAGGATTGTAACCGAACTGCGCAAACTTGCGCGGCGGACGGCGGCAAAAGGCGGACGAGCGGTCAGCTCGGCTCGATCTCGCGAATGTGGCGCCCCACGGCCACCCAGGAACCGAGCCAGCCGAGCAGGGTGCCGACCCCGATCATGGCCAGCGCCTCGCTGCCGGACAGCCCCTGCAGCGTGAACCCGGAACCGTACAGCGCCGACAGTCGCGCCACCGGGCCGGCCAGCAGCCCCAGCGCCACCTGCACCATCAGCACCCCCAGCAGGCCGCCGAACAGCCCGTACCAGATGCCACCGTACAGGAACGGACGGCGGATGAAGGCATCGGTGGCGCCGATCAGCTTGGCCACCTCGATCTCCTGGCGGCGGTTCTGGATGTCGAGCCGGATGGTGTTGCCCACCACCAGCACCACGGCGATGGCCAGCATCCCGGCCACCACCCACAGCGTGCGCCGCGCGGTCGCCAGCAGGGCGTGCAGGCGCTGGATCCACTGCAGGTCCAGGATGGCCTCGTCTACCCCCGGCAGGCGTGCCAACTCCTCGCGCAGCACGCCCACTGCCACCGGGTCCTCCATGTCGGGCCGCGGGTATACCACCAGTACCGCCGGCAACGGATTCTCGCCCAGCGCGTCCAGCGCCTCGCCGAAACCCGAGTGCTGGCGGAACTCGGCCAGCGCCTGCTCCGGCGTGATGACCACGACCGTAGCCACATCGGGCCACGAACGCACCTGTATGGCCAGCCCGCTCCGCTCGGCGGCCGTCACCCCCTGCTCGAGGAACACCGAGATGCGCGCCTCGTCGGCCCAGCCGCCGCTCACCTGCTCCAGGTTCTTGATCAGCACGAACAGGCCCGTCGGCAGGGCCAGCGCAATGCCGATCACGGCCATGGTCATCAGCGCCGACAGCGGTGCCCGGTACAGCTTGCCGAGGCTGAACAGGAA
>JALWNJ010000429.1 GCA_026995955.1 Gammaproteobacteria bacterium | reverse complement strand
CGTCATCGGTACGACGGGTGGAAAGGATCACCGCATCCGGCCCCTGCTCCTCGCGTACCAGGCGCAGGGCGGTCTTCATGTCGGGGGCAAAATGTCGCTTGATCTTCATCTGCGTTCCTCAGCCGCGCTGTCTCAGGCCGCCTGGTGTTCGGGGTTGCCGACGGTGGCGACGACCCGAACCTGGCGGTTGTCCGGAATCTCGTTGTAGCTGATCACGTGCAGGCCGCGGATCAGGGGGCGCAGCCAGCGCGCCAGCCACGGACGCAGTTCCGGCGAGGTGACGAGGATGGCCGGCTGCCCGTTCATCTCCTGCTGCTCGGCGGCCTGGCGGATGGACTCCTGCAACCGCTCGGCCAGGCCGGGCTCGATCCCGAAACCGCCGCCCTCGGCACCCTGCAGGGACTGCTGCAAGATCTGTTCCAGCGACGGATCGATGGCGATGAGCGGAAGCTCCGGGCTCAAGCCATTGATTTTCTGGACGATCATCCGCGACAGGGCCTCGCGGACATACATGGTGAGGATGCCGGGATCCTGACTCTTGCCGGCGTGTTCCGCCAGGGTTTCGGCGATGGTACGCACATCGCGGATGGGTATGCCCTCGCGCAGCAGATTCTGCATCACCTTCAGCACCACACCCAGCGGCAGCAGGTTGGGCACCAGGCTCTCGACCAGCTTGGGCGCCTGCCGCGCCAGGTTGTCGAGCAGCTTCTGCACCTCGTCGTGACCCAGCAGTTCGTGGGCGTGCTCCTGCAGGATCTGGCTCAGGTGCGTGGCAATCACGGTGGCCGGATCCACCACCGTGTAGCCCAGGGTCTGGGCCTGATCGTGCAGCGAGGGATCGATCCACACCGCCTCCAGGCCAAAGCTCGGATCGCGCGTCGGGATGCCTTCCAGCTCGCCATACACCCGACCGGGATTGATGGCCAGCTCGCGGTCCGGGTACACCTCGCCCTCGCCCACCGGCACGCCCATCAGGGTGATGCGGTAGGCATTGGGGTTGAGGTCCAGGTTGTCGCGGATGTGCACCGGGGGAATGAGGAAGCCCAGCTCCTGCGACAGCTTGCGCCGCACGCCCTTGATGCGGTTCATCAGCTGTCCGCCCTGGTTCTTGTCCACCAGCGGGATCAGGCGATAGCCGACCTCGAGCCCGATCATGTCCACGCTGCCCACATCGTCCCAGCTCAGCTCACGCTGCTCGGGCGCGGGCGGGGCCTCCAGCTTGGCCTCCTCCAGTTCGGCCTGTACCGCCTGCTGGCGCTGATGGCGATCGATCAGCCAGGCGGAGCCGAGGGCGATACTGCCGAGGGTGAGGAACACCAGGTTGGGCATCCCCGGCACCAGGCCGAGCACGCCGATGAGGCCGCCGGTGATGTAGAGCACGCGGGGATTGCCGAACAGCTCCCGGACCACCTCCTTGCCCATGTCGCCGGCGCGGGACACGCGGCTGACGATGATCGCCGCGGCCGTGGAGAGAATGAGCGAGGGAATCTGCGCCACCAGGCCATCACCGATGGTCAGCAGGGTGTAGTTCTGCGCCGCCACCTCCAGCGGCAGATCGTGCTGTGTCATGCCGATCGCCAGCCCGCCGATGATGTTGATGAACAGGATCAGGATGCCGGCCACGGCATCGCCGCGCACGAACTTGCTGGCACCGTCCATGGCCCCGTAGAAGTCGGCCTCGCGGGCGATCTCCTCGCGCCGGGCCTTGGCCTCCTCCTGGGTGATGATGCCGGCATTGAGATCGGCATCGATGGCCATCTGCTTGCCCGGCATGGCGTCCAGGGTGAAGCGGGCGCTCACCTCGGAGATGCGCCCCGCACCCTTGGTCACCACCACGAAGTTGATGATGACGAGGATGGCGAACACCACCAGACCCACGGTGTAGTTGCCGCCCACCACGAAATCGCCGAACGCCTGGATGACATGACCGGCGGCGCCGGTGCCGGTGTGTCCATTGAGCAGCACCACACGGGTGGAGGCGACATTGAGGGCCAGACGCAGCAGCGTGGCCACCAGC
>JALWNJ010000428.1 GCA_026995955.1 Gammaproteobacteria bacterium | reverse complement strand
GGTCCCGCTTCAGCCAGCCGGAGGGCCTAGCCAGCCTGTGCCAGGTCGACACGGCCACCGGCATCGAGGGCAATGTGGGGGAGCTCAGCCCGGGCGGCGCAAGGCGGCCCGGCGGCACGGCCGTGTCGGCCTTTGGCGGCGTGTTCACGGTGGCGGCCTCGGCCAGCAACTTCGCAGCCTTCCTCGAGCTGCTGCAGACCCAGGGCAATGTCAATGTGCTGTCCAGCCCGCGCATCTCCACCGTCAACAACCAGAAGGCGGTGATCAAGGTCGGTCACGACGAGCTGTTCGTCACCGGCGTCTCGTCCACCACCACCACCACCGCCGCCAGCGCCACCTCCTTCCCCAATGTGGAGCTGACGCCGTTCTTTTCCGGCATCGCGCTCGATGTGACGCCGCAGATCTCGGAGGATGGCATGGTCACCCTGCACATCCATCCCTCCATCACCGATGTCAAGGACGACCGCAAGGAGATCCTCATCGCCGACCAGCAGATCAGCCTGCCGCTCGCCATCAGCACCATCCGCGAGTCCGACAGCATCGTGCAGGTCAAGAGCGGCCAGATGGTGGTCATCGGCGGCCTGATGAGCGAGGTCGAGCAGGACCTGGACGGCGGCGTGCCGTGGCTGTCCGACATCCCGGTGATCGGCAACGCCTTCAAGCACAAGTCCACCCACAAGGTGAAGACCGAGCTGGTGATCCTGCTCAAGCCGGTGGTGGTGGAGGTGGGCCAACCCTGGCAGCAGCAGATCGACGGCCTGTCGGAGGCCATGCGCAAGCGGTTGGGAGAGTGAGGTGGCCCTCTACCTGCGCCATTTCGGGCTCGAGGCGGCGCCCTTCTCGCTGACGCCGGACACCGAGTTCTTCTTCGGCTACGAGGCCCACCAGGAGGCGCTCAACATGCTGCTGGTGGCGCTGCGCTCGGGCGAGGGCTTCATCAAGGTGGTGGGCGAGGTCGGCACCGGCAAGACCCTGCTCTGCCGCACCCTGATGCGGCGCCTGGGCGAGCCCTTCACCCTCGCCTTCGTGCCCAATCCCATGCTCAACCCCAACGCCCTGCGCGCCGCCCTGGCCAGCGAGCTGGGCATCGATGCGCCGCGCAACCTGGGCCAGCATCGCCTGCTGGAGCGCATCAACCACCGCCTCATCGAGCTGGCCGGCCAGGGGTGGCAGGTGGTGGTCTGCATCGACGAGGCGCAGACCATGCCGCTGGAGACGCTGGAGGCCCTGCGCCTGCTCACCAACCTCGAGACCGAAAAGCAGAAGCTCCTGCAGGTGGTGCTGTTCGGCCAGCCGGAACTGGACGAACTGCTCGACCGCAAGGGCGTGCGCCAGCTGCGCCAGCGCATCACCTTCAGCCATCGCCTGCGCCCGCTGGACCGCCCCGGCGTGGCGCAGTATGTGGAGCACCGCCTGCGCGTGGCCGGCCTGTCCGGCCCCAACCCCTTCCGCAGCGATGCCCTGCGCCTGATCGCCCGCGCCAGCGGCGGCATCCCGCGGCGAGTGAACATCCTCGCCCACAAGGCCCTGCTCGCCGCCTACGGGCTGGGCGACCGCGAGGTCGGCAAGCGCCATGTGCGCATGGCGGTGGCCGACACCGAGGAGCTGCGCGCTTCCCGCCGCTGGTGGCGCTGGTGGCCGCTGCCGGCGCTGGCCCTGGCGCTCGGCGTGGTGGCCCTGTGGCCCGGAGGCTTCGCATGAGCCTCATCAACCAGATGCTGCGCGACCTCGATCGCCGTCGTGCCAGCGGTGC
The DNA here is from genome assembly GCA_026995955.1 of Gammaproteobacteria bacterium. Classification (GTDB taxonomy): domain Bacteria; phylum Pseudomonadota; class Gammaproteobacteria; order J044; family J044; genus J044. Next base: position 267 of record JALWNJ010000428.1, on the reverse strand, counting down.
TGCGGGTGGCAGTGATCTGCTCGATGGCGTGCGCCCGCCGGCGCCGCCGCCACGCCGTGGCCTGCCCCGCGGCCTGTTGTGGCCGCTGCTCCTGCTGCTGGCCGCCGGCATCGCCCTGGGCCTGTGGCTGGTGCTGGCCAAGTCGCGCGATGCGACCCCGCCCGCGGGTCAGGGGCCCGGGGCAGCCGCGCCCCGGCAGGCGGCCCTGGCCGCAATCGCGCTGGAACGCAGCCCGGGCCGCGTGCGGCTGCTGCTGCAGGGCAAGGG
>JALWNJ010000427.1 GCA_026995955.1 Gammaproteobacteria bacterium | reverse complement strand
CATCCCCGAGGAACATCTGCAGGAACTGCACGACGACATCATGAGCGGGCACCCCGTGGTGCTGCTGCACTGCCCCCCCGAGGACGAAGGCTGCCGCCATGCCCTGGACGGCAGCGGCGCGCAAAAGCTGCGCGAGATTCCGGTCTGGTACTGATCGCCCCCGGCTCAGACCGCGCTCACCATCTGCTGCATCAGTGCGATGTGTTCCTTACGATCATTCAGGGCCGGGATGTATTCGTAGCGCTCGCCGCCGTGGGCAAGGAAGTGGTCACGGTTCTCCATGGCGAGTTCCTCCAGCGTCTCCAGGCAGTCGGCGGAGAATCCGGGGGCGAGCACCTGCACCGAGCGCACGCCCTCGGCGGCGAGCCGCGCCAGGGTCTCGTCGGTGTAGGGACGCAGCCACTCCTCGCGCCCCAGGCGTGACTGGAAGCTCATCACCCACTCGTCCTCGTCCAGCGCCAGGGCCTCGGCCAGGAGCCGGGCGGTGCGCTCGCATTCCCCGGGGTAGGGGTCGCCGGCCTCGGCGTAGCGGCGCGGAATGCCATGAAAGGACAGCAGCAGGCGCTCGGCGCGGCCATGGCGCTGCCACCAGTCGCGCACCGAGGCGGCCAGGGCCTCGATGTAGGCGGGATGGTCGTGGTAGTCGCGGACGAAGCGCAGGCCCGGCAGGTCCCGGCGCGCGCGCAGGGCCTCGCTCAGGGCATCGAAGGCGGTGGCGGTGGTGGTGGCCGAGTACTGCGGATACAGCGGCAGGACGACCACCTCGCGCACGCCGGCCTCGAGCAGCTCGTCCAGGGCCTCGGCGATGGCAGGCCGGCCGTAGCGCATGCCCAGCGCCACCGGCAACCCGCTGGCCTCGGCCAGGCGCGCCTGCTGGCGCCGCGAAATCACCAGCAGCGGCGAACCCTCGTCCGTCCATACCCTGCGATAGGCCGCGGCGGAACGGCCCGGGCGCACATTGAGGATGATGCCGTGCAGCACCAGCCACCACAGCGGGCGCGGAAACTCCACCACCCGCGGGTCCCACAGGAATTCGCGCAGGTAGCGGCGCACGGCGGCGCGGTCCGGCCGCTCGGGGGTGCCGAGGTTGATGAGCAGGACACCACGCTGCGGGGCTTTGGATTCGGGGCTCATGGAGCGGCATTGTACCGGTTCGTGCCGGCCGTGGGGGAAGAACGAAAAGGGCCCACCAGCCGGCGGGCCCCTGTTTCGTTGCGCGGACGGCCGTCCCTCAGAGGGTCTTGATGGTGGCGATCATCTCGCTCACTACCTTCTGCGCGTCGCCGTACACCATGCGGGTGTTGTCGCGGAAGAACAGCAGGTTCTGGATGCCGGAGAAGCCGGCGCCCTGGCCACGCTTGACCACCAGCACATTCTTGGCCTTGTCCACATCGAGGATGGGCATGCCGTAGATCGGGCTGTTGGGATCCTCGCGCGCCGCCGGGTTGACCACGTCGTTGGCGCCGATCACCAGCGCCACATCGGTGGTGGGGAACTCGGGGTTGATCTCGTCGAGGTCGAAGATCAGGTCGTAGGGCACCCCGGCCTCGGCCAGCAGCACGTTCATGTGGCCCGGCATGCGGCCGGCCACCGGATGGATGGCGAACTTGACGGTCACGCCGCGCTCCATCAGCAGCTCGGTCATCTCCCACACCTTGTGTTGGGCCTGGGCTACGGCCATGCCGTAGCCCGGCACGATGATGACCTTGTCGGCATAGGCCATCATCACTGCGGCGTCGGAGGGCTCCACCGACTTCATGGTGCCCTCGACCTCGGCCTGGGCACCGCCACCGCCGCCAAAGTTGCTGAACAGCACATTGGTCAGCGGCCGGTTCATGGCCTTGGCCATGAGCTGGGTGAGCAGGGTGCCGGCCGCGCCCACCACGGTGCCGGCGATCATCATGGCCGGGTTGCCGAGCACGAAGCCCTCGAAGCCGACGGCCAGGCCGGTGAAGGCGTTGTACAGGGAGATGACCACCGGCATGTCGGCACCGCCGATGGGCAGGGTCATCATGATGCCGAACAGCAGG
>JALWNJ010000426.1 GCA_026995955.1 Gammaproteobacteria bacterium | reverse complement strand
GGCCTGTCGATGGACCCCGCAGCGACAAGGCCGTGGGCGGGGACCCCGAAGGGGCGCGGGCTCCGGGTGCCCTTTCTTTGGTGACTTTCTTTGGGCAAGCAAAGAAAGTCACGCGCAGCCGCGTCAGCGGATGTGCAACAAGAGAACAGTGGCAAGGGACTTGGGACGAGTAGCGAGGCAAAACGGAGCCTCAACTACCCCCGTCCCAAGCCCCCCGCACCTCGGCCCTTTCCTTGGCCCGCGAAAGCGGGATCGAAACCCGGGAACAGCGGCGAGGGACTTGGGGCTTGGAACAAGGTAAAACGAAGCCTCAACCACCCTCGTTCCAAGTCACAAGCCCCTCGCCCCTTCCGGAAAAAAACTATACTCAGGACAGACCCCCGCGCCCCGCAAAGGGGCAGGAGTGCCGCATGCGCCCGATCCGCCTCCTGCCGACCCTGTGGCTGATGTCGAGCACGATACCCGCCGACGCCTGCCATCTCGATGCCGCTCTGCTTGATCTGCCGCCGACGGCACGGGTGGCTCGGCTCGAGGTCTGCGCCGAGCAGGGCCATGCCCTGGCGCTGCTGGTGCTGGCCGACCAGTATCTGCACGGCGAGGGCCTGCCGCGCGACACGGCGCGGGCCGCGGACTACTACCGGCGTGCCGCCGAGGCCGGCATCCCGCGGGCACAGTTGCAGTACGGCATCATGCTGCTCGACGGCGAAGGGGTGACGCAGGACAGCAGCGAGGCGCTGGAATGGATCTTCCGTGCCCGGCAGCAGGGCTATGGCCCGGCAGGCGAGGTATTCGACTATCTGATGGCTCATCCCGAGCCGCTGGACCGCTGAGCCTTAGTCCCTGCCCGCATCCTCCTTGCGCAGGGTGATGAAGCGGAACCAGCCACCGGCCGCGGCGGGTTCGTCGTGCACCACCTGCAGCCCCGGGGCGTGGGGCAGCAGTTCCTCGAAGACGACATTGGTGCGCGTCGCCAGACGCGAGATCAGTGGATTGAGGAGACGCCGCAGGGGCGCCCGCTGTCCGGGACGCAGGAACTTGTCGAAGACCAGGACCTGACCGCCGGGCCGCAGCACACGCTCGACCTCGGCCAGGGCCCGTTCCGGTTGTGGCACCACGGCGAGGATGAGATGCAGCACGGCGTGGTCGAAGCTCTCGTCCTCGAACGGCAGGGCCTGGGCATCACCCTCGTGCAGCTCGATGTCGCAGCCGTGTTCGCAGGCGCGCGCCCGCGCGTGGGCCAGCATCGCCGGGGTGAGGTCCACGCCGACATAGCGCGGCCCCTGGGGCAGGTGCGGGATGTCCAGTCCGGTGCCGATGCCGGGGATCAGCACCCGTTCGCCCGGCGCGGCCTGCAGCCGGGCCAGGCTGCGCGGGCGCAGGTCGGCGAAGGCGGGACGCACCAGCCGATCGTAGATCGGTGCCCACAGGGTATAGGCATGGCGCAGGCTCATGTCAGTGCAGCAGGTTGGGCACGCTGAGCCGGAACGGCGGGATCTCGGCGTCGAAGTGCTCGCCGTCGTCGGTGACCATCTGGTAGCTGCCCTGCATGGTGCCGAGCGGGGTCTCCAGCATGGTGCCGCTGGTGTAGCGGAAGCCCTCGCCGGGCTTCAGGTGCGGATGCTCGCCGACCACGCCGGGGCCGCGCACCTCCTGCACCTTGCCGTTGGCATCGGTGATGATCCAGTGCCGGCTGAGCAGGCGGGCGGGTACCCGCCCCTCGTTGCGAATGGTAATGGTGTAGGCAAAGACATAGCGATCGGATTCCGGGTCGGACTCCGGCTCGACGAACTCGGTCTGCACCTCGACGGTGATGTGCTTGTCTGGCTGGGTGTCTTTTTCGCTCATGCCGTCATTATACGCGGGCCGCAACGCGGCCCGCGCAAGACTGCACGATCAGTGGTGATGATGCATCCCGGACATGTCGGACATGCCGTCCCGGTCGCTGCGCACCGGAAACGCCAGGGCCAGTGTGGTGCCGTCGTCGAAGTGGAGCAGGATGCGGGCCGTGTCGCCGGCGCGCAGGGCGCGACGGGGCTGCATCAGCATCAGGTGGTAGCTGCCGGGCTCGAGCCGGGTCTCGCCACCGGGCGGGATCACGATGCGTTCCTGCGGCACCATGCGTGCCACGCCGTTCTCGGTGATCGAGCGATGCAGTTCGATCTGGCCGAAATCGGGCCCCTCGGCCGAGGTCAGGGCGACCGGGGCGGAGCCACGGTTCTTCAGGGTGACGAAACCGGCCATCATCGGCATGCCCGGGGGCGCCTCTCGGATCCAGGGGTCCACGGCCTGCACCGCCGGTGGCGGGCCGGCCTGCACCAGTGCAGACGCGGACAGCAGCATCAACAGGGCCAGTATGCGTTTCATCATGCCTTCTCCTCTTTTGCGGAATCGGTTCCGCCCTCGACCTGACGGATGATCTCGTCGACCCGCTCGCCGTCGATCATCTCCTCGCGGTTGAGGACCCGTGCCAGTTCCTCGTGGGTGGCGCGCTTGCGTTCGAGGATGTCGCGTGCACGCTGGTGGCCTTCTTCCACCAGCTTGCGGACTTCCTCGTCGATGGCCTCGGCGGTGCGCTCGCTGTAGTTGCGCTCCTCGTATTCCTGCCCCTCCAGGAAGCGCGATTCCTGGAACCGGCCCCAGGTCACCGGGCCCAGCTTCTCGCTCATGCCGAGACGGGTGACCATGTTGCGCGCGATCTCGGTGGCGCGTTCGATGTCGTTGGAAGCGCCGCTCGAGATGTCGCCGAACACCAGCTCCTCGGCCACGCGCCCGCCCATGAGGATGGCGATCTGGTCGCGCATCTCCTCGTAAGTGGACAGATACTTGTCCTCCACCGGGAGCTGCAGGGTGTAGCCCAGCGCGCCGATGCCGCGCGGGATGATGGAGACCTTGTGCACCGGGTCGGCATGGGGCACGTTCTTGGCCACCAGGGTATGGCCGGCCTCGTGCACCGCCACCCGCCACTTCTCGTCCTCGTCGAGCGTCTGGTGCTTCTTCTCCGGCCCGGCGATGATGCGGTCGATGGCCTCCTCGAAGTCCTCCATCATCACTGCGGTATGTCCCTTGCGCACGGCACGGATGGCGGCCTCGTTGCAGACATTGGCCAGGTCCGCGCCCACCATACCCGGCGTGCGCTGCGCCACCACGCGCAGATCGACATCGTCGGCCAGCTTGAGGCGCCGGGCGTGGATCCTGAGGATCGCCTCGCGTGCCTCGAGATCGGGACGGTCGACCACGATCTGGCGGTCGAAACGACCGGCACGCAGCAGCGCCTTGTCGAGGATCTCGGGACGGTTGGTGGCGGCCATCACCACCACGCCGGAACTGGGATCGAAACCGTCCATCTCCACCAGCAACTGGTTGAGGGTCTGCTCGCGCTCGTCGTGACCGCCGAAACCCGGGCCAGCGCCGCGGGCCCGGCCGATGGCGTCCAGCTCGTCGATGAAGATGATGCAGGGCGCCTTCTCGCGCGCCTGCTGGAACAGGTCGCGCACGCGGGCTGCCCCGACGCCGACGAACATCTCCACGAACTCGGAACCGGAGATGTAGAAGAACGGTACGCCGGCCTCGCCCGCCACGGCCTTCGCCAGCAGGGTCTTGCCGGTGCCGGGCGGCCCCACCAGCAGCACCCCCTTGGGCATGCGCCCGCCGAGCGAGGTGATGCGCTCCGGATCCTTGAGGAAGTCGATGACCTCCTTCAGCTCTTCCTTGGCCTCGTCCACGCCGGCGACATCGTCGAAGGTGACCCTGGGGCCGGTGTCGGCATGGATGCGGATCTTGTTGGCGCCAAGGCTGAGGAAGTCGCGCCCGCCCATCATGCGCCGCGAGAACCACACCCAGATGGCGAAGATGAGGGTAAAGGGGATGATCCAGTTGAACAACAGGTTGGCAAGCCAGTTGTCCCCCTTGCGCACCGTGAACTTGACGCCCTTCTCCTCCAGTACCCTGGCCAGGTCGAGATCGTCCAGCGGCACGGTGATGAAACGCCTGGGCTTGCCGGTGGCGGGATCGATCTCCTTGAGCTCGCCGATGATCACCTTGTTGGTGATGACCGCTTCCTTGACCTGCTGCTGCTCGACCTTCTGCAGGAACTCGCTGTAGGGGATCTCGATGCGGGCCTGCTCGCGCTGCATCTGGAACAGGTAGACCAGGCTCAGGATCATGAACAGGTAGAGCCAGAAGTTGAACTGCGGCGACTGCCAGAAGGGCTGCTTCTCGTGCGGCTTGTTCAGCTCCAGCTCCGGCTCCTTGCGGCCAAACCCCATGAAATGCTGCTTGTTGTCGCTGGCCATGATTCATCGCTCCGTTGGATGTGCCATACACGCCCGATGCGGCCGCCAGACGACAAAATCAAGGGCGGACCGCTCGCCAGAGGCGTGCCGGCCTCCCATGGTACACCTGCAGGGAGACCGGCACGAGCCCGCACGGAGCGACATGCAGCAATCAGAAGCGGTGGTCGAGCGCTATCCGGAAGATGTTGCGCGTGTAGCTGTAGCCGTAGGTCTGGCCACCAATGACGACATTGTCGATGTTGGAGCGGTTGTCGGTGTATTCGTAGCCCAGACGCAGGCGGGTGCGCTTCCTGAGCCGCTTGGTCAGCTCCAGGTTGAGCCGGAGGCGATTGTCCTGCCGCTTGCCGATGGCGGCATCGGGATAGCTGCTGTAGCGCCAGGCCAGCCGGCCACCCAGTTCCCAGTTGTCCCGCAGATAGCGCAGATAACGGGCGCGCAGCTCGTTGCGGGTGGGGGAGTAGCTGGCATTGGGCAGATCCTCGCGGTCGTTCAACTCCAGCCGGTACTCGAATCGCCAGTAGTCCGCCGGCGAAAATCCGTACAGCATGGCCCCGAGACGGGCACGACTGCCCTGGAGATAGTCGTAGACCGCGTTGTCACTGCGAATGCCATCGTAACGCAGGCTGACCCGGAAACGCCTGCGATCCGCCATCGGCAGCGTAGCCTCGCCGAAGACCCGGCCGATGGTCTGGTAGGCGGCACCCCCATAGTTGGACTTGATCGCCTCGAGACCGAACCGGCCACGCCAGCTCCCCAGCGGGCGGTAATGCTCGCCACCCAGCACCAGCTCGTTGTAGTCATAAGTGTTACCGCCCGTGTAGTCGGTAAGGCTCGCGCGGGCATCGATGGCCCAGCCCCGACGGCGGTCGCCGCTCAGGAAATAGCGCCCGGACGCATACAGATCGACGAACTGTTCACTGCGGCTGGAGCCAATGCCCAGCGGGGCAAAATTGACATTGTCATCGGTGCCCAGGGAGAGTTGTACATTCGCATCCCAGGGCCGACGGGGGGACCGATCTCCCAGCGCGGCAAGCTGGCGTGCCGCCAGGCGGCCGATGCCATTTTCGCGACCTGCTGCCAGGGCCTCACGATAGTGCCTGCGTGCCTCGGCGCTGCGTCCCAGCTTCTCGGCCACCAGGCCCAGGTTGTAGCGCGCCGCCTGCCACAGGGACGAATTCCCGGGAATGCGCCCGAAGGCCTCGCCGGCCTCCCGATAGGCGCCCAGCCGATACAGGGTGCTGCCCAGGTTGTACCACAGCCGGTCATCGTCGCGACCCTCGCGCCGGGCCTGCTCAAAGGCCTTGCGTGCCTTGGCGTAGTCCCCCTCCCGGAAGGCCTTGACCCCATCGTTGAAGGAATCGGCAACGGCCACGCCACCGACCAGGAGCACAAGGACGAACATCGATCCTGTCAGATACCTCATGCGGATCTCCCTTTTGTTGAAGTAGTTGTAAACGATTGTGTACGCACAAGGCACGGAGCGCCACCGGGCGCCCCGTGCCTTGCCTTGCAGTAATGGGACGGGCCTCAGCCGTTCATGCCGCCCATGCGGTCGTCGCGGTCGTCCATGTCACCGCCCGGGCCGCCTTCCTGCTGCATTTCGTGCTCACGCTCCATTTCCTGTTCCATCTCGCGCTCCATTTCGTGTTCGCCATCCATCTCGTGCTCGCGTTCCATTTCATGTTCGCGCTCCATCTCATGGTCACGATCCTCGTCGTCATCGTCTGCGCCCGGACGATGGCTGTGGCCATGCTCCAGGCCTTCCTGGCTGGCATGATCCGCACCGGGCGTGGAACCGACTCCCGTGGCCGGAAGGTTGACCGGGTTGCCGGGGACATCGGGGGTATCGACCACCACATCGATGGTGACCTCGGCATCCGGATCGGCAAACGCCGCAGGTGCAGCAAGAATCAGGGCCAGGGCACTTGCAGTCAGGGTTTTCTTCATCATTTCGGTACTCCTTCTCGTGTCGTCGTTTCGTGTTGAATCAATGTCGATCGGGATGTGCTTCAGACAACCACTGCCGGCCAGCCCAGCTCGGCTCCGGTCATGCGCGGCCTGACACGGACCCGGATGACCCGAGTCCTGTCACCGACCCGTACCCGGGCCACCAGTTCGCCACCCTGCGGATTGCGCAGGCGCAGCGGCAGGCTCAGGTAGTTGGTGCCGGCAGCGAGGTCGCTTCGCCACTGCAGACGGCGCTGGCCCTCGTAGCCTGCCAGCTCAAGGCCCGGAGGCAGTTCCAGCGACAGGCTGGCGTCTTGCACCGGCCGGTCGGCCTGGATCCGCAGGCGCAGCTGGCCATGCTCGGGCAGCATGACCTCGGCGACCCGCATGGCCTCGGAGCCGTCGCCACCGCTCGGCACGAAACGCAGCAGCACGACGGCTACCGCCAGCGAGGCGGCGAGCGCCACACCAACACCGGCGAAAAAGGCGCGGCGATGTCCCCGCCCCTTCGCCTCGCGGCGCACCGCACCCAGCACCCGTTCCTCGAAGCCCGGCGAGGGCGGCTCGAACGGCAGACCGGCCATGGCCACGCGCCAGGCGCGGTGTGCGTCCAGCGCCTCGCGGCAGGCCGCGCAGTCGTTCAGGTGGGCCTCGAGGTCGTCCAGATCGGGCCGCGACAGGCTGTGGCTCTGGTAGTCGTCGAAGCGTTGGCGGATGGTCTTGCAGTCGGTCATCTTCTTCACCTCTCACTCGGCAACACGACGAAGGCCGGCGGAAGGTTCCATTTCGGTCAGCACCTTCTTCAGCGCCGCGCGCGCCCGGTTGAGCCGTGACTTGAGGGTACCTACCGGCGCCCCGGTAATGACCGAGACCTCCTTCAGGGTGTAGCCCTCCACATCGTGCAGCAGCAGGACCTGCCGATGGATCTCGGGCAGTCCATCGAGCGCGGCCTGCAGCGTGGAGACATCCTGCATGCGCTGCAGGAGCTGGCCCGGCTCGGGATCGGGATGGGCGACGCCGTCCAGCGGATCGTCCGTCTCGCCATCGGGCTCTGCCAGCGGTACCTGCCGCCCGCGACGGCGCTGCTCGTCCACGAAACGGTGGTAGAGCACCCGCATCAGCCAGGGACGCAGCACCTCCACCGCCGCAAGCTCCTCACGGCGCCGGTACAGCTGCAGCACCACCTCCTGCACCAGATCCTCGGCGTCCTCGCGGTTGCGCAGCAGGCGCCAGGCCAGCCGGTACATGGCCTGCAGGTGCGGACGCAACAGCTGTTCGAAGCCTTCTTCATCGACGCGCGCGCGTCGCTTCCATGGAATGATCGTCGCCATGCTCCCCCTACACGACAGGAAACGGAAAAGGGTTCCATCATGCTGGAAATGCCCCCGCTCCTGTCCGAGAATAGCCGCTCCAGGGACAACACGACACGGACCCGATGCCCATCTACGCCATAGGCGATCTGCAAGGCTGTCACGACGAATTCCGGCGCCTGCTCGACCGCCTGCGTTTCGATCCCGCCCGCGACCGCCTGTGGCTGACCGGCGATCTGGTCAACCGCGGCCCCGACTCGCTTTCCTGCCTGCGCAGCGTGCGCGCCCTGGGCGAGGCTGCCGTGTGCGTGCTCGGCAACCACGACCTGCACCTGCTGGCCGTCGCCGCCGGCGCACAGAAGCTGCGCCGCAAGGACACCCTGCGTCCGGTGCTCGATGCCCCGGATGCGGCGGAACTGCTCGACTGGCTGCGCAGCCGCCCGCTGGCCCACCACGAAGCGGGGCTGGGCCTGCTGGTGCATGCCGGCCTGCCCCCGCAATGGGATGTACAAACCGCCTGCCGTCTGGCGCGCGAGGTGGAGCAGGTCCTGCAGGGCAGCGGCCACGACCTGCTGCTCCGGCACATGTACGGGAACCGCCCCGAGCGCTGGGAGGAACGCCTCGACGGCTGGCCCCGGCTGCGCTTCGTCATCAACGCCCTGACCCGCATCCGCTACTGCACCCCCGACGGCCGCCTCGACCTCGACCACAAGCTGGCGCCGGGCACCCAGCCCGAGGGCCTGCTGCCCTGGTTCGAGGCCCCCCATGCTGCCTGGCGCGGCACCCGCGTGGTGTTCGGTCACTGGTCCACCCTGGGCCTTCGGCGCGAGGCAGAGATCGTGGCGCTGGACACCGGCTGCGTCTGGGGCGGCCGGCTGACGGCGGTGCGGCTCGACGATCCGGCCCTGCCCGTCACCGCGGTGGACTGCCCCGGGGCACAACGACCGGAGTCCGACTGACATGGACCTGCTCGACAACCGCCACGACATCGAGACCCCGGAGGGCATCCTGCTGCCGCTGTCGGTGGCCGGCCCGGTGCCCCGTGCCATGGCCTGGGCGCTGGACCTGCTGCTGCGGCTGATCCTTTATGCGGTGGCAGGCGTGGTATTCGGCATGGTGTTCGGATCCGGTTCGATGGGACCGTTTCTCATCTTCCTGTTCCTGGTGGAATGGTTCTATCCGGTAGTGTTCGAGGTATTGCGCGACGGCCAGACGCCGGGCAAGCGCAGCCTGGGGCTGCGCGTGCTGCACGAGGACGGCACCCCCATGCGCTGGGGCAGTTCGATGATCCGCAACCTGCTGCTGGTGGTCGACTTCCTGCCCCTGCTGTATGCCTTTGGCCTGGCCAGCATGCTGCTGACCCGTGACTTCCGACGCCTCGGCGACCTTGCTGCCGGCACCCTGGTCACCCATGTCCCCGCGGCCCGGCCTGCGCTGCCGCCCATCGACGCGCCCCCGCAGCGCCCGCC
>JALWNJ010000425.1 GCA_026995955.1 Gammaproteobacteria bacterium | reverse complement strand
TTCGGGCCGGTGCCGCATCGCCGATGGCAATCTCCGGGAACAGCTCGATGCGGCGTGCGGGCTTGCCCGCACCCTGGCTCACTTCGGCCACGCGCAGGGCGTCCATCACCTGTACCAGTACCTCGTAGGAAATCTCCGGCTCGAGCAGGATGGTTGCGTCCTGCTTGTCGGGAAACCGTGCCTTGATCTTGCGCAGGTAGCCGGAAAGACCCGCCAGATCCTGATGACCGTCAGCAGTCAGCGGCAGGTGCTTGAGCGGGCCCCTGCGACGATCCTGCACCAGGAGGCCGTCACGACGCACCACCACCTCGAGGTCAAGCGCCGCCGCTTGCGGGGTGTTGGCTGCCTGTCCTGCGGGAAGATTGAGTTCGAGGATGGTGATTCGCGAAAACACGGCCATCACCAGCAGAAACGGCACCAGCACCACCATCAGGTTCATGAAGGCGGTAATGTTGAGTTCCGTGGTCTCCTTGTGGCGCAGCGCAGCACGCCGCACCCGGCGCAAGCTGTTCATGCCGCGGCCTGTTGGGCCACCTTGTCGGTACGGGTGCCGAGCGCATTGAGCAGGCGCACGGTGGCCATCTCCAGGCTGTCGACCACCTCGGTGGTCCTCGATTGCAGCCAGGCATGCAGCAGCAGGAGCGGGATTCCGGCCATCAGGCCAAAGGCGGTGGTATTCATGGCCACCGAGATGGAGCTCGAGAGCAGGGTGGCCTTCTCTGCCGGATTGGCCTCGGCCACGGCGGTGAAGGCATCGATGAGGCCGATGATGGTCCCGAGAAGCCCGAGCAGGGTCGCCAGGTTGGCGAAGGTGGCCAGATAGGGCGTGCGCCGCTCGAGCCGGGGAATGATTTCCATCAGCCCCTCCTCCATGGCCATCTCCACGTCCTCGCGCCGGCGTGCGGTCGAAACCCGCGCCAGGCCGTAGGACAGGATGCGGGCCAGCGCGGTACGCGAATTGCCCACGAGTTCCTGCGCCTGACGCAGATTGCCGGCACGGATCATGGGCTCGACCTGTTTCCAGACCCGGCGGTTTCGCCCGCGGGCAAGACTCAGATAGATCCAGCGTTCCACGGCAATGGCCAGGCCCACAGCCAGCACCAGCATGATCGGATACATGAAGAATCCGCCATCCTGGAAGAATTGCACGATGGTCTTGTAGGTATCCATGTTCTCCACCCCTGAGGTTGAAACAGTGCCCATGTCGGGCCGTTCAGGATACTCAGCGGCGGGGCTCCGAACCGTGAACTGTGTCGAGATATCGCAGCTCGCGCAGGAACTCGCTGCGGTCCAGGGGACGGGGCGGCTCGTCGACCAGCCCGGTCACCGGCCGATCGAGGAATTCGCCAAGCTCTGCATCCTTCCAGGGCACGATGACAAGGGCCTTGGGCAATTCGCGGTTGCCATATACGCTCATCCCCTCCAGCTCGAGCGCAGCATCTTCATTCCCGCCAGCCGCCGATGCGCCCAGAGGGATCAGCAACAGCCACGCAGCACGGAAAACGCTCACGGTTTCTGCTCCTCCATTCTCATGCCCAGGTCTGCCAGCCACTTGCGGGTCTCCGCTTCGGCCGAGGCGTCCAGCTCCGCATAGCGACGGTATTGTGCAGCAGCGCAGTCCAGATCACGCAGATACAGTTCGCAGAGCACACCGAAGTTGCGATGCAACAGGGCATCGCCCGGCAACCTGGCCAGGGCCTTCCGGTAGGTCTCCCGGGCGGCCTCGAAACGGCCCAGGCGACGCTGCAATCGTGCCAGACGACGCCAGGCAGCCGCGCTGTCGGGATTGGCCTCGATGGCCTCGCGGTAGGCCGCCAGGGCCGCCTCCTCCTGCCCCAGCGCTTCCAGTGCAATGCCGCTGTTGACACGGGGCAGGGCCAGATCGGGGCGATGCTCGCCCAGGTTCCTCCACAGGAGCAGTGCCTCGGATGCCCGTCCCGCCTGCATCAGCATCAGGGCCTGATGCATGAGCTGCCGGTCGGTGGCGGAAAGCGGCGCCGGGCCTCCCCCGCCCGCACGCATCCCCGGCCCCGCAGCACAGGCGG
>JALWNJ010000424.1 GCA_026995955.1 Gammaproteobacteria bacterium | reverse complement strand
GTCGTCGTTGGCAACTATTTCTATGCAGCTGTGGGATTAACGAGGCAACGCTGCCACCTCGGCATGCACCCGCAGGTTTCGTAACCCGCGTCGAATCCAGGTCGCCCCCGGAATTCGGGTACGGATGAAGTTTAGCATGAACCGCCGTGCGGCGGGGTTCTCACCGCCCGCACGCGCCTTCTGTCACAATATGGGGATGAAGGCGCTGATTGCAAGCCTGCTGGCCACGCTGCTGCTCCTGCCCGGCCAGGGCCGGGCCGACGCTTCCAGCTTCCAGACACCGTTGCAGGAGAAGGACCTGAACGCGTTCGTGTTCGCCCCCTATCTGGGTTCGGGCCTGTATCTCGCCAGCGGCAACCAGGTGAGCGCACTGAACTTTTCTCCGGGGGTGGATCTCGTGCCGGCGCGTGGCAGGCGCGTCGGCTGGCGGCTGAATCTGCCGTTTTCCATCGGGGTGTTCGATTTCGACCTGGGCGATCTGCCGGATCAGGAGCTGCCCACCCGCTTCGACACGCTCACGGTGCTGCCGGGGATCGAGGCACGCATCGATGCCAGTCGGCGCTGGCTGGTGAAGCCGTTTGCCGACCTGGGACTGGGACGCAACTTCGGCAGCGGCGCCAATACGCTGGTCTGGGGCGCCGGGGTGCGCAGCTACTACCTGGCCTCGCGGCGCCACCGCGTCACACTCTACAACCGACTGATGCGCGCGGGGTTCCGCAACCCGGACTCGGGCCAGCGTGGCGGCTTCAGCTCGCTGGAGACGGGCCTGATACGCAGCTTTTCGTTGCCGGGCAGCCTGTTCGGCCGACCGCTGTCGGCGAGCCTGCACTACGAGAACTTCGTCTATTTCGACCCGGCCGAGGTGGTACGGCTGGCCGGGCCCTGGTCGGTGAGCGTGCAGCACGAGCTGGGACTGACCTTCGGCGCCGACGACTGGCGACCGGACAATCTGGTGCATCAGCCACGCATCGGCATCGGCTGGCGCCAGACCAGCGCGGGGGGCGCGCTGCGCATCCTGTTCGGGCTGCCCTTCTGACCGGCCACGGCGCCCGCCGGCGGGGCGTTCTGCGGTATCATAGGCGGCTTTCCGGATCGACCCAGCCCAGGGGGAAACATGCTCATCCTGCCCGGCAGCCCTGCCCTGTCCGAATTCCGCCTTCACCGCCTGCTTGAGCAACTGCGCGAGGTGGTCCCCGACCTGCGTGGCCTGGAGGCCCGGTTCGTACACTTCGTGCACAGCGATCTGGCCCTGGACGAGGCCCAGCTGGCAACCCTGGAGCGGCTGCTGGACTACGGCGAGGAAGCCCCCTCGGCCCTGCCGGTGGGCGAGCTGATGCTGGTGGTGCCACGCCCCGGTACCATCTCACCGTGGTCGAGCAAGGCCACCGACATCCTGCACAACTGTGGCCTGACGCTGGTGGAACGGGTGGAACGCGGCACCGCGTTCGTCATCGACCACGCCCGGCCGCTCACCGCAGAACAGTACCAGCTCCTGGCGGCAAGACTGCACGACCGCATGACCGAGACGGTGATGCGCAACCTGGAGGACGCAGTGGTGCTGTTCGACCACAGCGAGCCGGCGCCGCTGCGCACCATCGACATCAGCGGCGATGCACGCGCTGCGCTGGAGCAGGCCAACCGCGAGATGGGGCTGGCGCTGTCCGACGACGAGATCGAATACCTGGTGGAGAACTACCGGGCACTGGGCCGCAACCCCACCGATGTCGAGCTGATGATGTTCGCGCAGGCGAATTCGGAGCACTGCCGCCACAAGATCTTCAACGCCAACTGGATCATCGACGGCGAGCCGCGCGAGCAGACCCTGTTCGGCATGATCCGCAACACCTACAACAAGAACCCGCAGGGCATCCTCTCGGCCTATTGCGACAATGCCTCGGTGATCCAGGGCTTCCGTGCGCCACGCTTCATGCCCGATCCCCTCGACGGGCGCTACCGCAGCGTGGAGGAGGATCTGCACATCCTGATGAAGGTGGAGACCCACAACCACCCCACCGCCATCTCGCCCTTCCCCGGCGCCGCCACCGGCTC
>JALWNJ010000423.1 GCA_026995955.1 Gammaproteobacteria bacterium | reverse complement strand
TCGCAAGTGGCGCGGCGAGCCCCCGCAAGGCCCTGTCGATCCGGTCCTCTGGCAGGGCGACGGCGGCTTTCACCTGATGTGTTCCGAGGCCGATCCGGCCGGCGGTGTGCGCTATCACAGTCTGGCTGTGTTTCCGCGCCCGAAAGCGGGATGAACCCCGATCCCTGCGCGTTTTTTCTCGTCCCCGACTGTGGGATAATGCCGCGTTCGAACCGATGCGCCCTGCGCGCGCAGACACGACACTGGAGGTACGCAGCGTGGACGAAAACCGCAAGAAGGCCCTGGCCGCCGCCCTCGGGCAGATCGAACGCCAGTTCGGCAAGGGCGCCGTCATGCGCCTGGGCGACCAGCAGGCCATCGACATCGATGCCGTCTCCACCGGCTCGCTGGGGCTCGACATCGCCCTCGGCATCGGCGGGCTGCCGCGCGGTCGTATCGTCGAGATCTACGGCCCGGAGTCCTCGGGCAAGACCACGCTGACCCTGCATGTGGTGGCCGAGGCGCAGAAGCTGGGTGGTACCGCGGCCTTCATCGACGCCGAGCATGCACTCGACCCGCAATACGCCGAGAAGCTGGGCGTCAATGTCGAGGAACTGCTGGTCTCCCAGCCCGATACCGGCGAGCAGGCGCTGGAGATCGCCGACATGCTGGTGCGTTCCGGCGCGGTCGATGTCATCGTCATCGACTCGGTGGCGGCGCTCACCCCCAAGGCCGAGATCGAGGGGGAGATGGGCGACTCCCATGTCGGGCTGCAGGCCCGCCTCATGTCGCAGGCGCTGCGCAAGCTCACCGCCAACATCAAGCGTTCCAATACGCTGGTCGTCTTCATCAACCAGATCCGCATGAAGATCGGCGTCATGTTCGGCAACCCCGAGACCACCACCGGCGGCAACGCGCTCAAGTTCTATTCCTCGGTGCGTCTCGACATCCGCCGCATCGGCGCCATCAAGAAGGGCGATGAGGTACTCGGCAACGAGACCCGCGTCAAGGTGGTCAAGAACAAGGTGGCGCCGCCGTTCAAGCAGGTGGAGTTCGAGATCCTCTATGGCGAGGGCATCTCCCGCGAGGGCGAGCTGATCGACCTGGGCGTCAAGCAGGGCCTGATCGACAAGTCCGGTGCCTGGTACAGCTACAACGGCGAGCGCATCGGCCAGGGCAAGGACAATGTCCGCAACTACCTGAAGGAACACCCGGAGATGGCCGCCGAGATCGAGCAGAAACTGCGTGAGCAGCTGCTGCCGAAACGGGGCGGCCAGGAAGAGGCAGCGGCGCTTGAAGGCGAGAACGCGCCGGCCTGACGAGGACACCGACTGGCGCGAGCTGGCCATCCGCCTGCTGGCGCGCCGTGAGCACAGCGCCCGCGAGCTTGCCCACAAGCTGGCCGCGCGCGGCTGCGCCGCCGACATCATCGAGCAGGTGCTGGCCGAACTGCGGGACGAGGGCCTGCAGAGCGATGCCCGATTTGCCGAGGCCCATGTCCACGCTCGGGTTCAGCGTGGTTACGGGCCGTTGCGCATCCGCGCCGAGCTGGCCGAGCGCGGCATCGACGAACACCTGGCCGAGCAGGCGCTCGCGCCCTGGGCCGACGAGTGGGCCGAGCGCGCCCGCGCCGAGTGGCGCAAGCGCTTCGGCAGCGCGCCGCGTGACCGGCGCGAATGGGCGCGCCAGGCGCGATTCCTGCAGGGACGCGGCTACCCCACCGGGCTGGTGAGCAGACTGATGAACGAGATCGAACGGGATACGGAATGACACAGGATCAGAACAGTACCGCGGCACTCAGGCAGCGCTTCCTCGACTACTTCGCCGGGAAGGGCCACGAGGTGGTGCCCTCCAGCTCGCTGGTGCCGGCCAACGATCCGACCCTGCTGTTCACCAATGCCGGCATGGTGCAGTTCAAGGATGTCTTTCTCGGCCGCGAGCAGCGCCCCTACACGCGTGCCACCAGCTGCCAGCGCTGCGTGCGGGCCGGCGGCAAGCACAACGACCTGGAGAACGTCGGCTACACCGCCCGCCACCACACCTTCTTCGAGATGCTGGGCAATTTCAGCTTCGG
>JALWNJ010000422.1 GCA_026995955.1 Gammaproteobacteria bacterium | reverse complement strand
CGCCTCACGTCCCCCGCCGCCGGGCGGCCGTCGGGGTGTCCTGGCGCGGGGGCTTGTCGACAAGTCCCGGCTCGATGCTAGGAGCCTGTCGTCCATAGGCTTCCCCGCGATCGCGGGCCCCGAGGGGGCCGCCTGGGGGCACGCCATGGCCCCGTTGGAGAGCCTCTGAGGGCTCACGGTTGCCGGTGGGGGATCGAGGACCCTCGGAGCGAGCCAGCGCTACTGGGCCGACAGGGTCCCGGTGTGAGGCCGTGAGCGCCGGGAGGGGGCTCAGACTGCAGCGGGCGTGGCGGGTACGCTGCCGCCTGATGGCTTCCAGGGCCGTGCCGTGCCGCTGCGTGTGGCGCGGAAGAGCTTGAGGAGGTTGTGGCCCGTGCAGTAGAGGGACCATTCACCCCGGACCTGCTCAATGCCGCGCAGCAGGAACTGCTGGAAGGCCTGACAGGTCCGGATTTGCCCAAAGACCGGCTCAACGATGGTTTTTCGGCGTGCGTAGGTGGCTCTTCCCTCCGGTGTTCGGAGCTTGGCATCCATCTTCGCCTTGGCGCCGGGTTGTGCGATGTCGTCAATCGCAGCCTGGTCGGGAGGAGATTCCGCTCGTTCCTGCTTTTTTTGGCGCTTGACTGCGATGTACGGGTCCACGCCGCGCTTCTCGCAGTCGTCCACGTTGGATTCGGAGAAATAGCCGGCATCAGCCGAAAGTCGGTCGGGCAACGCATCGCAGTTGGCCTCGATGCGGTCGAGCATCGGCACCAGGTGCTCCGCGTCGGGCGCCTGATTGGTGACGGCCTGAGCGACGATCACCTGGCTGGCATCGTCCACCGCAACTTGGCAGTTGTAGGCCTGCTGATAGTCCCGCCCCTTCTTCATGATCCTGCTGTCAGGATCGGTGAAGTTGTGCTGTGCCCTCGGCCGTGGCTTGCCCTCGGCCGTGGCTTTGACACGGTGGCGCGGGAGGTCAGCGTCGGGCGGCTGCTCACCCCCTGCTGGCGGCTCGGCGCCGGCATCGGCATCATGCCCGTTGTATGCGCCTTCGCTTGAGGGTGGGGCGGTCGTGATCAGCTCGCGGGTCGGCGAGTTCCCGGAGCCCCCCGCGTCTTCGCCGAAGTCGTCAGGCCCCGGGGCATCGTCCTCGGTTCGGTCTGCCTCGGCGACCTCTGACTCGCCTGCTTGGAGCTGCTCCTGCTCCGAACTCCGCCCGGTCGGCTCTGGGGCGGCGGGTGGGGCCCCACCTGCTGGTTGTCGAGCCTCGGCCTCCAGTGCGGCGGCCTGTTGTTCCGCGCGCTCCGCCCTGCGTTCCGCTGCGGCCGCCTTCTTCGCAGAGCGCTCCTCGGCTGCTCGCCGACGGTTGCGCTCCGCCTGCTCTCGCAGCTCCTGGGCGCGCGAGGCCGCCGCCTGCCGCTCCAACTTGGCCCGAGCGCGCTGGATGGCGGCGAGGCGGTCCTTACGACGCCGAAGTTCGGCGGGAAGCTCGTCTCCACGCTTGCCCTTGCCAAATCGTTCGTCTTCTTCGGCGTCGGCGGCCTCAGCGCGCGCAAGGAGCGCCTCGATCTCCGCCTTCAGCTCCTTCTCGGCCTTCAGCATCCGCCCGTAGCTCATCGCCTTGTACCGGCTGGCGTTGGCCTTTCCCTTGGTCCCATCGAGGGCGACATGCCCCAGCTTCACCAGGCCTGCCGCCTGACACAGCCGGAGAACCTCCAGGAACAGGGATGCCAAGGCGTTGAGATGAACCCGCCGAAACTTGCTGATGGTGCTGTGGTCCGGATGGTGGCCGTCTGCCAGCACCCGGAAGGCAACGTCCTCGTAGGTGGCCCGCTCGATCTTCCGCGAGGACGGCAGACCCACGCAGTACGCGTACAGCAGCAGCGCCACCATCATCCGCGGGTGGTACGGCGAGGTACCTCGCGGGTCTTTGGCCTGGATGACGGACGTGATCGGGCTCAGGTCCAGCTCCGCGACCACGTCGAGGATGAAATAGGCGAGGTGACCCTCGGGGAGCCAGTCCTGCAGCGCCGGAGGCATGAGGAGTACCCGGCCGGGACACCAGGAGCGGTATTGCTTCGAT
>JALWNJ010000421.1 GCA_026995955.1 Gammaproteobacteria bacterium | reverse complement strand
GCGAGCTGGGCCGGTATCGGCCTGGCCTTCGTGGCCGGCTTCCTGTTCAGCTTCAACCCGGTCGCCTTTGCCTCGATTCCGGTGGTGCTGGCCTATGTCACACGCGCCGGGGAGCCGCGCCGGGCGGTAGTCATGGGGCTGGCCTTCGTCTCCGGCATGATCCTGACCCATGCTGTGCTGGGGGTGGCTGCGGCGCTCGGCGGCGACTGGGTGCGTTCACTGATGGGGCGCGAATGGGGGCTGGTACTGGGCCCGATCCTGATCGTATTGGGGCTGATGTGGGCCGGCTGGCTGCGCCTGCGCCTGCCCTGGTTCGGCATGCGCGGCCGGCCGGCAAGCGGGGTCTGGGGGGCCTTCCTGCTGGGGATTCCGTTCTCGGTGGCGGTGTGCCCCTTCTGCACGCCGGCCCTGCTGGTCACACTCACCGCCAGCGCCGCCATCGGTTCGCCGCTCTTCGGACTGGCGCTGCTGGTGGCCTTCGCCCTGGGGCGCAGCATCCCCATCCTGCTCGGCGCCTGGAGCATGGGCTGGCTGGAGTCCCTGCGTATGCTGGCCCGGCACCAGCGGGGGCTGGAGATCCTCGGCGGCGTGACGCTGATCCTGACCGGCCTCTACCTGCTCAACGGATACCTGTTCATCATCCGCTACTGAGGACACGACCATGGCCCGCCAGTACCGCATCGGAGAGGTCACCCGGCGCACCGGCGTCTCCGCCGACACCCTGCGCTACTACGAGCGCATCGGCCTGCTGCCGGGCGTGTCGCGAACCGCCTCCGGGATGCGACTGTACGACGAACGGAACCTGTCGCGGCTTCGCTTCATCCGCCGCGCCCAGCGCATGAACTTCTCGCTCGAGGAGATCGGCCAGCTGCTGAAGATGCGCGAGGACCCGCAGCATGCCCGCGACGAGATCCGCCAGCTCACGGCGCGCAAGCTGGCCGAGGTGGAGGCCGGACTGGAGGAACTCACCCTGCTGCGCAACGAGCTGTCCCTGCTGCTCAGTCTGTGCCGCGGCAGCGAGGACGGCTGCCCCATCCTCGAGGGCATCGAACAGGGCGGGGAAGAGGCGACCTGACGGTGGCCCCGAGCCGCCTCAGCCCGCCCGGGCCAGCGCCAGCAGCGCGTCGAGCAGCCCCTCGGCGCTGCCCAGATGCGGCGTGATGCGCACCTCGGCCTGCGGGCGCCGCGCCCGCGCCCGCTCGACCTCGGCCGGGATGTCCTCCACCACATGGCGCCCGGCACTGAGAAAGTGCGGCACCACCACCACCTCGTCGGCGCCGGCGTCGATGGCCTGCACGATGCCGTCCGGGATCGACGGCTCGGCCAGCTCCAGAAAGGCCGCTACCACCGGCAGGCCGCTGCGCTCGGCAAGCCGGCGGGCCAGCTGCCGCACCTCGTCGTTGGAGGCCGCGCGGCGGCTGCCGTGGGCCACCAGCACCAGGGTCGTTCTCGTCTCTTCCGCCATGATGGAACTCTACCCCGTCACGCAGGTCGGCACCAAATCCCTTGCCTTGCGCGGGGTGGCGCCCCATCATGGAACGCGAGTTTTCCTGGAGCACGCCCATGTCCGAAGAAAAACACCCCCGCCTGGTCCTCGTCGCCGCCGTGTTCGAGGACGAGACCCAGGCCCGGCACGCCATCGAGCGGCTGATCGAAAACGACTTCCCGATGGATCGCATCTCGCTACTGCACCACAACCGCGGCTCGGGGGACGACATGCTCGGCATCTCCTTTCACACCAGCGGCGAGCGCATCCGCGCCTGGGGCAAGCAGGGGGCCTTCTGGGGCGCCCTGTGGGGACTGCTCGGCGCCGCCAGCGGGCTGTTCGTGCTGCCTGGTGCCGGTGCCCTGATGGCCGCCGGCCCCATCATCGAGATGCTGGGCAGCGCGCTGGTCGGCGCTGCTGCCGGCGGCACGGTGATGGCCGGCGCCGCGGTGGTCGAGGAACTGGCCAGCGCCCTGCACGCAGCCGGCATCCCCGAGGAACACCTGCAGGAACTGCACGACGACATCATGAGCGGGCACCCCGTGGTGCTGCTGCACTGCCCCCCCGAGGACGAAGGCTGCCGCCATGTCCTGGAC
>JALWNJ010000420.1 GCA_026995955.1 Gammaproteobacteria bacterium | reverse complement strand
TACTCGCTCGTCGCGGGTGGGGCCACTGGGCGCCAGGGGTCTACCGGGGCGGCGGGCCTGCTGTCCTGATAGCCCACCTGTTCGTGCCGGAGATGAGCCTGACCCGCCGTCGGCATCTCCACGCCCTCGGCAGGCGCGCTCATGCTCAGGTGAGCGGTTCCCGTCTCATCCACAGGTGCGGCCGGGTCGGTACCATCGCCAGAATGGGGCGAGGGCGCACCGCCCTCGCGTTGCCTCGAGAAACCTTCGGGCTCTACATGCTCGCTGCCGAGCTGAATGTTCTGTAGAAACAGCTCCTCGGTGTGTTCCCCCCGGGGCGCAGCGTTTGCCGGGTCGTCCGACTTCCGTTTTCTTGCATCGGCCTCGGCATTGTCGAACAACAGTTCTGTCGCCTCGGGGTGCTTGCCCATGGGCCTGTCTTGTGGGGAACGAGCCATCCTGATTCTCCGGGTCACCTCGATTCCAGCCCGGAAACTGCACCCTTTCTCTCGGGTGGATGCATCGGCCTCGCAACCGCGTGATGCACTTTTCCGGCTGGCGGTAAACCTTGGACGGCCCCGGCCCACAGATCTTTATCGATCGGTGATTTTGCTTCTCACGAGACGATTAAAGTTCGCCTGCCGGCTGTCGCTAAGGCCAACAGGACCCGATCAGGCCATCATGAGAAAGACGACAGAACTATTCTCTCCCACCCACTTCCGGCCGCCCACCGCCTGGCGCCTGCCGTCGGTCCTGACCGCCTCGCTGGGCATCAACCTGCTCGCACTGATGCTGCCGATGGTGATCCTGCAGGTCTATGACCGGATCATTCCCAACCAGGCAACCGATACCTTCGCGATCCTCATGCTGGGCATGGTGGTGGTGATTCTCATCGACACGGCGCTGCGCATCCTGCGCTCCAAGATACTGAGCTGGGAGGGGGCCCGCTTCGATCACCGCAAGAGCCTCAAGGCCATGAACCGCATTCTCGATGCGGAGACCCTGCCCTTCGAGGAACATCCCACCGGCTTCTACCTGGACAAGATGCATGCGCTGGAACAGATGCAGGAGTTCTATTCCGGGCAGTCGCTGCTGATGATCATGGATTTCCCCTTCGTGATCATCTTTCTGGCCCTGATCTGGCTGATCGCAGGGCCGCTGGTTCTGGTGCCCATCGCACTGCTCGCCATCTTCGGCATCGTTTCCCTGCTCACCGGACGGCGGCTCCAGCAGGCGCTGCTGGCGCGATCGAACATGGAGGACCGCCGCCAGAACTTCCTCATCGAGACACTGCAGGGCATCCATACCATCAAGTCGATGGCCATGGAGGCCCTGATGCTGCGCCGCTACGAGCGACTGCAGCAACAATCCGCAGAAAGCGTGTACGACCTGAGCCGCATCAACAGCATCGTCCAGGGACTGGGGGCGAGCTTCTCGCAACTGGCGGTGGTGAGTTTCGTGAGCATCGGCAGCCTGTGGGTGCTGGACGGCCAGCTCACCGTGGGCGCCCTCGCGGCCGGCACCATGCTGTCCAGCCGGGTGCTGCAGCCGGGGCTCAAGGCCATGGGCATCTGGACCCAGTTCCAGTCGATCCGACTCGCGCGCGACAAGGTGCGCGAGCTGTTCGAGCTGCCGCCCGAGGATGGCGGAGAGGTCCGTTCCCGCAGAATCATTCGCGGCGACATCCGCCTGCGCGACGTGCACTTCCGCTATCCGACCCAGGAGCGCGCGCTCATCAAGGGCCTCTCCCTGCATGTCAGGCCGGGCGAGGCGGTGGCGATCACCGGCCCCAGCGGCGCGGGCAAGAGCACCCTGATCAATCTCATGGCCGGCTTCCTCCAGCCCGACCAGGGCGAGGTGCTGCTCGACCGGCGGGATATTCGCAGCTACGACCTGGAATACCTGCGCGCCCAGATCGGCATCGTGCCCCAGCACGGCATCCTGTTCGAGGGGACCATTCTGGAGAACATGACCCTCTACCGCGAAGGCAAGGCGGTGAAGCAGGCGATCCAGCTCTCGCGCCTGCTGGGTCTCGACGAGATCATCGCGCGCCTGCCCGACGGACTGGATACCCGGGTCGGAGGAGCCGCGGCCGACACCCTCCCCGAAGG
>JALWNJ010000419.1 GCA_026995955.1 Gammaproteobacteria bacterium | reverse complement strand
GTTCCGCCACTGCCGGATCGCTGGTCTCCCAGGCCGCCTCCGCATAGGCCTGGGCAGCAGTGGCCAGATCGCCCTCGCGTCCGGCCAGCTCGCCGGCCAGCAGCTCGAACAGCAGCAGGCCCTCGCGCTCGGCCGCGCTCGGCGCCTGGGCCGGGGTGGCAGGCCGGGCGGCGGATGCGGCCGGTTCCTGCTCCGGCGCCTTGCGCGGCGCCGGCCCGGTGCAGCCTGCCACCAGCAGGGCCAGGGCAGCCGAGGCGGTGACGATGGAAATTCGCTTCATGATCCCTCTCGATGTTGCGGTCCGCCCTGCCATCGGCGGCCCGGCGGGCGCACGGTTCCCGGCACCGGACCACCCGGATGCGGGCGTGGTTCCTACTATAAGGAACCCCGAGGCATTTCACCACAAGCCCACCGCTTCCCCTCGTGGCGCGGGGGCTTTGCTTGTATTCGCCCCCACCATGCCCCAAAATTGCGCGTTTGCCCGTCCCGTTCGCTGTTCCGGAGTGCCATGTCCCTGCTCGCGCTCGGCATCAACCACAAGACCGCCCCCGTGGAGATCCGCGAGAAGGTGGCCTTTGCCCCTGAGCGCATGGACGAGTCGCTGCGCGACCTGAATGCCCTGCCGCAGGTGCTGGAGGCGGTCATCGTCTCCACCTGCAACCGTACCGAACTCTACTGCCGGGTCGATGCCGAGGCCGGCGACATGGACCGCATCCTGATCGACTGGATGGCCCGGACCCACGGCCTGCAGGCGCAGGAGCTGGGCCGCTATGCCTATGTGCACGAAGGCCCCGAGGCCATCCGCCACCTGCTGCGCGTGGCCTCCGGGCTGGACTCGCTGGTGCTGGGCGAGCCGCAGATCCTCGGCCAGCTCAAGTCGGCCTGGCAGGACGCACGCCACGCGGGCACCCTCGGCCGCCAGCTCGGGCGCCTGTTCCAGCATGCCTTCTCGGTGGCCAAGCAGGTACGCACCGACACCGCCATCGGCGAGAGCGCGGTGTCCGTGGCCTTTGCCGCCGTCAGCCTGGCACGGCAGATCTTCGGCGATCTCGACGCGCAGACCGCCCTGCTCATCGGCGCCGGCGAGACCATCGAGCTCACCGCGCGCCACCTGCACGCCAACCGCATCGGCCGCATGCTGGTGGCCAACCGCAGTCTCGACCGCGCCCAGCGCCTGGCCGGGCTGTTCGGCGGCGAGGCGCTGACCCTGCCCGGCCTGCCGGAGCGCCTGGCCGAGGCCGACATCGTCATCTCTTCCACCGCCAGCCCGCTGCCCATCCTCGGCAAGGGCATGGTGGAGCGGGCGCTGCGCGAACGCCGTCACCGGCCCATGTTCATGGTGGACATCGCCGTGCCGCGCGACATCGAACCCGAGGTAGGCGAGCTGGACGATGTCTTCCTCTACACCGTGGACGACCTGCAGGCGGTGATCGAGGACAACATCGCCTCACGACGCGAGGCGGCGGCCCAGGCCGAGGAGATCATCGACAATCGGGTCGAGGAATTCATGGGCTGGCTGCGCGGCCAGGGCGCGGTGGAGACCATCACCGAATATCGTGCTGCCGCCGCCGAGACCGCCGATTCGCTGCTGGCCCGCGCCCGCGGCATGATCGAGCGCGGCAAGGCACCGGAGGAAGCCCTGGCCTGGCTGGCCCACACCCTCACCAACAAGCTCACCCACGCCCCCACGCAGCGGCTCAACGAGCTGGCACGCGAGGGGCGCAGCGACCTGATCGACCAGGCGCGCAGCCTGCTGGGCCTGGACGAGGACGAGTCGAAACGGCGATGAAGGACAGCATCCGCAGCAAGCTCGAGGGCCTGCGCGACCGCTACGACGAACTCGCCGGGCTGCTCGCCGACCCGGAGGTGATCGCCGACCAGGCGCGCTTCCGCCGCTACTCGCAGGAATACAGCCAGCTCGAACCGGTAGCGCGCGCCTGGGCCGAGTACCGGTCGCTGCTCGACGAGCGCGAGGCCGCGCGGGGCATGCTGGCCGAGGACGACGCCGAGCTGCGCGCCATGGCCGAGGAGGAGCTGGAGGCCATCGAGCGCCGGCTGCCGGCGCCGGAGGAGGAGCTGCAACGCCTGCTGGTG
>JALWNJ010000418.1:4677-9234 GCA_026995955.1 Gammaproteobacteria bacterium | reverse complement strand
TTTGCCATCTACGGCTTTTCGTCACGGCGTCGGGATCATGTGCGGCTGCAGCGCATCAAGGGCTTCGAGGAGCGGCACGGCGATCGTGTCCGTGGTCGCATCGCCGCCATCCGGCCCGGCTACTATACCCGCATGGGCGCGGCCATCCGTCATGCCACCGAGCTGCTCGGCGGGCAGGCCGCGCGCGAACGCCTGCTGCTGATCCTGACCGATGGCAAGCCCAACGATCTCGACCGCTACGAGGGACGCTACGGGCTGGAAGACACACGCCATGCCATCCAGAGCTGCAGGGGCGAGGGCATTCGGCCGTTCTGCGTCTCCATCGACCGCGAGAGTGCCGATTACCTGCCCTGGCTGTTCGGCAGCCAGGGTTTCGTCCACATCCGGCGCACGGCCGAACTCTCGCACAAGCTGCCGCTGCTCTATGCCCGGCTGACCGGCTGAGCCGCAAGGGTCCGCAGGCCGGCTACTCGTCGTCGTCGATGTACTGCTCGGGATTCCAGCCCCGGGCGCGGGCACGCTCGATGGCCTCGGCCTGGATGCGTTCGAAGCGCTGGCGCAGATCGTCGGGCAGGTTGGACACGCGAAAGCCGTACTTCTCCCACTCGGCCTGCACCTGTTCCCACAGCTTCTCGATGCCCTGCGGCAGCCAGCCCTTGCAGTCCTCGCTCTCGGGGATGATGCCGAACACCCAGGCATCGCGGATGATCTTGCCGGTATCGGTCATGCCGCCGTAGAGGTCGTCGTGAATACCGGGATACTGCTTGTAGGGTTTGGCCTGCATGCCTGCCTCCACGGACAAAAGGGGCGTCTATTCCACTGCCTGATAGTCGATGCTCACCCGATCGCCTGCCACCGGCCGGAAGTGCGTGTCGGCGAAGGCCACATGATCGGGGTGCTCGCGATAACTGTCGATGACGGCGGGATGCACGAACTCCACGATCCAGGCAAAGCGATAGCGCGCACCTTCCTGCACGGCACGGCCGGTGATCACCCGGCGCACGCCGGGGATGCCCGACAGCACCTCGCGGCCCGTGCGCATCATCGCTTCCACGCCGGCGTCGTCCAGCCCCGCCACATTGTAGAGGATCACGTGCTCCACCGGACGCCAGGGCTCGGCCGCTGCCAGCACTTCATCGGCCCGGCCTGCGGAGCCGAACACGCGCATGCAGCGTGCCGTCTCCTCGGCCACCGCCTCGCGCACGCCGTCGAGCAGCGCCGTGTAGCCCGCCTCCTCGCGCTGGTTGGCGCGGATGCGCGCGGCCGCGGCATCGGCCAGCGCGGTGTAGTAGTTGATCTTGGCCACGCCGTTCTCGATCAGACGCCGGAACTGCCCGTCGTCGAGCCCGGTGCCGCCATGGATCACCAGCGGACGCTGCACGCGCGCGTTGATGGCCGCCAGGCGCTCGAAATCGAGCCGCGGCGTGCCGCGCATGCGACCGTGCACGGTGCCGATGGACACCGCGAGGAAGTCCACCCCCGTTCGGGCCACGAAATCCTCGGCCTCCTCCGGGCTGGTGTACACCACCTCGCCCGGATGCCGTTCGGCATCTTCGCCCTCGACGCCGGCCACGTAGCCCAGCTCGCCCTCCACCGGCACGCCACAGCCGTGGGCCATCTCCACCACCTCGCGCGTGATGGCCACGTTCTCCGCGAACGGGTGATGCGAGGCGTCCACCATCACCCCGTTGCAGCCATGGCGGATGGCGCGCACGGCCGATTCCAGCGAGGCGCCATGGTCGAGATGAATGGCCACCGGCACGCTGGCGCGCTCGGCGGCGGCCACGGTGGCCGCCATCGCCAGCTCGAAGTCGTAGTAGTCGAAGTGCGACTCGGCCAGCGACAGGATCAGCGGCGAGCGTTCGCGTTCCGCCGCCCGCATGATGCCGTCGAGAAACTCCAGGCCAACGAGGTCGAACCCGCCCACCGCATAACCGTTGCGCCAGGCATGGTCCAGCATGTCCTTCATGTTCACCAGGGGCATGATGCGGCCTCCTCAGGTCGTCAGGCTGGCGAACAGCAGCGGCAGCTTCTCCGGCAGGCGCTCGACATGGTCGATGATGGTGTAGTTGTTGGCGCCGAAGATGCGCTTCACATAACTGTCCGCGTTGGGGTCCAGGGTCAGGCAGTAGGTCATGATGCCCTGGTTCCACAGTTCTTCCACCGCCTTCTTGGTGTCGTGTCGCAGGTACTGCGGATCGCGCTCGTCGATGTCCGCCGGCTCGCCGTCGGTGATCAGCAGCAGCAGCTTCTTGCGCTCCTGCTGGCGCAACAGGTGATGCGCGGCATGGCGCATGGCCGCCCCCATGCGGGTGGACAGGCCGCCCTTCATGCCCGCCAGGCGCGCGCGCACCTCGTCGTTGAACTTTTCGTTGAAGTCCTTGAAGCGGTAGTAGTGCACGTCGTGGCGGCCGTCGGAGGCAAAGCCGTGCAGGGCGAAGGGGTCGCCGATGCCGTTGATGGCGGTGGCCACCAGGGCGCAGGCCTCGCGGGTCAGGTCCAGAATGGTCTTGTCGCTGCCCTCGATGGTCTCGTTGGTGGACTCGGACAGATCCAGCAGCACGGTCACCGCCAGGTCGCGGTTCTTGATCACATTGCGCATGGTGATGCGCGGATCGGGGTGGCGCCCCATGCGGATGTCGATCATCGCCTCGACGGCGGCGTTGATGTCGATCTCGTCGCCATCCTCCAGCCGGCGCTCGCGCTGCACGCCCTCCGGCTGCAGCATGTCGATGATCTGACGGATGCGGTGCGAGATCGGCCGGTACTCGAGCATGATGCGCTCGATCATGGCCGGGTCGCCCTTCGCCGGTCGGCGCTCGTAGACCGTCACCCAGTCGGGCCGGTGCAGCTGCACCTGATAGTCCCACTCGTGATAGTGATAGGGCTCCGAGATCGGCTCCTTGCCCCACATCTCGTTGTAGCTGACGGTGGCCTCGCCGGCATCCTCGTAGGGGAAGAACTCGGTGGCGCAGATCCACACCTCCTGGGCATCGTCCCCGGCCAGTTCGCAATCCACCTCGTTGGCCATCTCCACCGCCGAGACGTACTTGCGCACCTGCTTCGGCGCATCGATGTGCAGCTCGCCACCGGCCTCCCAGGAGATCTCCTCGAAGTGCCACACGAAGCGGTTGTCGTCGCGGTAGGGAATGCGGATGTGCTCGAGGATGCGCAGGCTGGGCACCTCACGCCGCGCCGACAGCAGGCCGAACAGCTCCAGGCCCAGATCGAAGCTGAAGCGGTTGTCGTCGGCCCGATCGGCGATGCCGCTGTGGAAGCGCTCGACCAGCGCGTCCAGCTGCTCGTCGCCGGTGCGCTCGGTCGGGTCGAGCAGCGCCAGCGCCATCCGCTCGAGCAGTTCCAGCGTGGGATGCTCCGCCTTGCCTTCGCGCGGCTGGCGCAGGAGGTCGGCCCACAGCGACCCCAGACCGGGGAAGGCCTGCACCGCCCGATATTCGATCCGGGCATCTTCCAGCAGCCCGATCATGAACATCTGCGCCGGAGACAGGCTGTCACCGGGCATGGTCTCGCGCGTGTAGACCACATGCGCCGCCATGTGCGCGGCGATGGCACGCATCAGCTCCAGCCCCTTGATCTCGCCGTAGTCGTCCACCGCATCCGGCATGTGGATGACCCGTGCCTCGATGAAGGGACGGAAGCTCTCGGTGTCCGCCGAGGCCGGACGCAGGAAGAAATCGCGCCCCCACAGAGCGCGCAGGTAGAAGTTCAGCTTGCGCTGCACATCGATGAACAGCGTGCCGCGCCGCTCCTTCTGCAGCATGGCGCGCGAGTCCTGGGTCTCCAGGTTGAAGTAGGCCACCAGGTTGTTGAGATCGCGCCGGTAGGCCTCGGCGCCGAAGTTGGCCCAGCGCTTGAGCCCGCCCAGGGTGAGCTTGCCCAGCAGCTCGTCGATGTGATTGAGCATCGGGCGCAGGCCCCGGGCCGCCTTGGCCGAGAGCTGGTGGATGAAGTTCAGGTAGTCACGCACCAGCTCGGCGTCGCCGAGACGACGCGCTGCGGTAGGCAGGCTGGAGATCATCAGGGTGATGACCTCGCCCGAGGTCATCGACGACAGCTTCATCGCCGTCGTCGCCAGATCGATGATGATGTCCTCGCCCACCTCCTTGGCCACCAGCGGCACCTCCTGCAGCCAGGACACCACCAGATCGGGGCCCCGCCCCAGGTTGGACAGACCGCGGGCGCCCTCGAAGTAGTGTTGCATGCCCGTTGGCGAGAGGATGCGCGCCGCCTCGTGGAAGGTGCCTTCCAGGCTCTCGCGCAGCTCGTCCGGGAGCTTGTCGAGGATGTCCGCGTAGTCTTCGGCATTCACCGTCATGCTGCCACCTCGCTGTTCGTCTTTACCCTTTCCGGCCCGTCAGCGACGACGGGCGACACCGTCTCAGGACGCGAAGAAGGTCGTGACGGCGGCGTCGAGGGTGTCGCGCATGTCGGGATCGTCGGTCAGCGGACGCACCAGGGTCATGCTGCAGGCCGCCACCGGATCGACGCCCTTGGCGATGAGCTGACCGGCGTAGACCAGCAGACGGGTGGAAATAC
>JALWNJ010000418.1:0-4667 GCA_026995955.1 Gammaproteobacteria bacterium | reverse complement strand
CGTCCAGACCGTGCCCCTTGAGGTTGCGGGCGCGGTGGGCGATCTGCACCAGCTTGCCGGCGGTCTCCTCGTCCACCCCGGTCTCGTGCTGCACGATGCGGGTCTCGATCTCCTCCGCGGGATAGTCGAAGTCCAGCGCGGCGAAACGCTGCTTGGTGGACTGCTTGAGGTCCTTCATCAGGCTCTGGTAACCGGGGTTGTAGGAGATCACCAGCTGGAAGTCGGGGTGCGCCTGCACCAGCTCGCCCTTCTTGTCCAACGGCAGCACCCGGCGGTGGTCGGTCAGCGGGTGGATCACCACCGTGGTGTCCTGGCGCGCCTCCACCACCTCGTCGAGGTAGCAGATGGCGCCGATGCGCGCGGCGATGGTCAGCGGGCCGTCCTGCCAGACCGTGCCGTCCTTGTCCAGCAGGAAGCGCCCCACCAGATCGGAAGCCGTCAT
This sequence comes from Gammaproteobacteria bacterium, assembly GCA_026995955.1. Classification (GTDB taxonomy): domain Bacteria; phylum Pseudomonadota; class Gammaproteobacteria; order J044; family J044; genus J044. Next base: position 4,225 of record JALWNJ010000418.1, on the reverse strand, counting down.
GTCCTCGTTGCAGGCCACGGTAATCAGGGGCCGGCCCAGCTTCCAGGCCATGTACTCCACGAAGCGGGACTTGCCGCAGCCGGTGGGGCCCTTGAGCATCACCGGCATGCGCGCGCCATAGGCCGCCTCGTAGAGGTCCACCTCGTCGGCGACGGGCTGGTAGTAGGGCTCGGTACCGATCTTGTACTGCTCGATGTTCTGTTCAGTCATGGTTGTCGCTCCTCGTCAGAGTCGTTCCCGGCGGGCCACCCGCGGCGGCCCGTCGGCAACGACCCGGGGTCAAAAAAACCCCTGCCCGGAGTGCCGAGCAGGGGTTCCGGGTCGTTCAGACCGCTCGCCTCAGCGTGCGATCAGCCCTTGCACTCGCCGGGCGTGCCGCGGTAGATGACCATGGCGGTACCCTGGGACTGTGCGTAGTTGTCGTAGCCGATCAGACGCACATGATGGCTCGGGTACTCCTTGTGGCAGGCCTCGGCCTCGGCCAGGATGCGATCCACATCGGTCTCGCCGAACATCGGCAGCTTCCACATGTACCAGTAGTGGCCAAAGGCGTTCTCGGGCTCGGTGTGCTCGATGGCCGGGTTCCAGCCCTTGGACACGATGTACTCCACCTGCTTGCGGATGTCGTCCATGCCCATCTCGGGCAGGTAGGAGAAGGTCTCGTACTTGCGGCTGGCCGGATCGCAGACGCTGGACTTGTAGTCTTGAACTTCACTCATGATCTTTATCCTCAAATTGCATTGTTCAGGAAATCTCGCCACGGGGGTGGCTGCGCCACCCCGCGGCCGGTTCGATTACTTGTGCTCCACGTCGAGCTTGTCGACGGTGTCGAACTCGAACTTGATTTCCTTCCAGGTCTCCATGGCGACCTTCAGCTCGGGGCTGTGCTTGGCAGCGGCAGTCAGGATCTCCTTGCCGTCCTTCTCCAGCTCCACGCCACGGTTGCGTGCCTCGACGCAGGCCTCGAGCGCCACACGGTTGGCCGCGGCGCCGGCCGCGTTGCCCCACGGATGACCCAGCGTACCGCCACCGAACTGCAGCACGGAGTCGTCGCCGAAGATGGTCACCAGGGCCGGCATGTGCCAGACATGGATACCACCGGAGGCCACCGGGAAGATGCCCGGCATCGCACCCCAGTCCTGATCGAAGAAGATGCCGCGGCTGCGGTCTTCCTTGATGTAGGAATCACGCATCAGGTCGATCCAGCCCAGGGTGGCCTGGCGATCGCCTTCCAGCTTGCCGACCACGGTGCCGGAATGCAGGTGGTCACCACCGGACAGACGCAGGGCCTTGGCCAGCACGCGGAAGTGGATGCCGTGGTGCGGGTTGCGGTCCAGCACGGCGTGCATGGCGCGGTGGATGTGCAGCAGCATGCCGTTGTCGCGGCACCACTGGGCCAGACCGGTGTTGGCGCAGAAACCGCCGGTCAGGTAGTCGTGCATGATGATCGGAGCGCCGATCTCCTTTGCGTACTCGGCGCGCTTGAACATCTCGTCCGGGGTCGGCGCGGTCACATTGAGGTAGTGACCCTTGCGCTCGCCGGTCTCGCGCTCGGCCTTCTCGATGGCCTCCATGACGAAGTCGAAACGCTGGCGCCAGCGCATGAACGGCTGCGAGTTGACGTTCTCGTCGTCCTTGGTGAAGTCCAGACCGCCACGCAGGCACTCGTACACGGCACGGCCGTAGTTCTTGGCCGACAGGCCCAGCTTGGGCTTGATGGTGCAGCCCAGCAGCGGACGGCCGTACTTGTTCAGCTTGTCACGCTCGACCTGGATGCCGTGCGGCGGGCCGTTACAGGTCATCACATAGGCCAGCGGGAAACGCACGTCCTCGAGGCGCAGGGCGCGCACGGCCTTGAAGCCGAACACGTTGCCCACCAGCGAGGTGAACACGTTGACCACGGAGCCTTCCTCGAACAGATCGATCGGGTAGGCGATGAAGGCATAGAAGCAGGTGTCGTCGCCCGGCACGTCCTCGATGGCGTAGGCGCGGCCCTTGTAGTAGTCCAGATCGGTCAGCAGGTCGGTCCACACGGTGGTCCAGGTGCCGGTCGAGGACTCGGCGGCCACGGCCGCAGCGGCCTCCTCACGCGGCACGCCCGGCTGCGGGGTGATCTTGAAGCAGGCCAGGATGTCGGTATCCGCAGGGGTGTAGTTCGGATCCCAGTAGGTTTCGCGGTACTCTTTTACGCCCGCCTGGTAGGTCTTAGCTGACATGTGCATGTCCTCCGTAGTCTATACCTGTGGTCCCGCCCGGAGACGGGGCCGCTCGCAACACAAGGGGCAACGCCCTCGATGTGCGGGGATTATGAACGGTTTTTCATAAAAGAAAATTCATTTTTTGTTATTTTTTGATAACATATTGTTATGGACATCACCCTGAGACAGACCCGTGCCTTCGAGGCCGTGGCCGAGTCCGGCAGCATCACCCGTGCCGCGGAGCGGTTGCACCTCACGCAGCCGGCGGTCTCGATGCAGATCAAGAAACTGGAGCAGCAGGCCGGTCTGGCCCTGATCGAAGTGGTGGGCAAGCAGATCCACCTCACCGATGCCGGCCAGGAGATGCTGCGCTACTGCCGCCGCATCAACCGCACCGTGCAGGAGGCGCAGGCCGTACTACAGGCCATGCGCGAGCTGAAGCATGGGCGCCTCTCGATCAGCGTCGCCAGTACCGTCAACTACTTCGCCACCCACTTCATCGCCAGCTTCCATGCCCTGCACCCGGACATCCAGATCCGCATGGAGGTCACCAACCGCGAGACCCTGGTCCGGCAGCTGCAGGACTACGACAAGGACCTGTTCCTGATGGGGCAGCCGCCCGAGGACGAGGCCATCCGCGCCTATCCGTTCATGGACAACCCGCTGGTGGTGATCGCCTCGCCCCGCCATCCGCTGGCCGCTGAGCCCGGGATCCCGCTGCAGGACCTGCGCGACGAGCCCTTCGTGGTGCGCGAACCCGGCTCCGGCACCCGCATGGCCCTGCAGGGGCTGCTGCGCCGGCACGGCCTGGAATTGGCCAGCCACATGGAGATGAACAGCAACGAGGCCATCAAGCAGGCGGTGATGGCCGGTCTCGGCCTGGGCGTGGTGTCACGCCATACCGTGCGCCTGGAGCTGGCGGCCGGCGCACTGGTCGAGCTGCCGGTGGAGGGCTTCCCGCTGCTGCGCCAATGGTACCTGGTACATCGGGCGGACCGCCCCATGTCGCATGCGGCGCGGGAATTCAAGCACTACCTGCTGAGCGCCGCCGAGGAGGGACGGCTGGACGAACTGCCGGAACAGATCGAGGCCCTCCCCGACTCCTGAGGCAGGCGCCCAAACCGACAGCGGCCCCTAGCGGGGCCGCTGTCGGCAATGGATGGAGCCGGAAAGAGGACTATTCCTCCGTTTCCTCCACCGCACCGGAGGAAGGCAAGCCGGCCAGCTTGGAGAGGGTCTGGATGGGGCCCTTCGGGAACAGCTTCCACAGATAGTCCCGGTAGGCCTTTTCGGTCTCGTAGTCGGTCCCCTGACGCTTCTCCCGCATCAGCAGCAGCTTGTGCATCGTCGGGTGCACGCCCATGTGCTCCTCGTAGTAGTCGCGGAAGAAGCGGATCAGCTCCCATACCTCCTCGGTGAGCTCGATGCCCTCTTCCTCGGCCAGGGCGCGCGCCACGTCCTCGTCCCAGTCCTCCGGATTGGCGAGATAACCCAGATCGTCGGTCTCGATGGTCTTGCCGTTCACGGTCAGTGCCATGTGTCGTTCTCCTTGAAGTTTGCGAATTCTTCGTGTTGATCGAATCCCCGAGCGGGGCCCGTGTACTCCCGTTGTGGGGCCATTGCCCCACGAATCAAGCCACCGGACATTGATGCAGATCACGGGAACGGCGGAGAACAGCCCCGAACCGGCTGGAGCGGAAGGGAGAATGGCCGCCCCGGTCTATGCCGGCTGCGGCACCAGCCCGCGCAGTCCCTTGGCGAAGCGGCGCAGACGCTCGCTGCCGCTGGCCTCGGCGCGGGCCACCCACTCGCGCAGGGCCTGCACCAGCTCCTCGTTGTCGTGTGCCCGACGCTGCCAGACGGCCTGCAGGTGTTGCCAGTCCTCGTGCAGCCTTCTGAGTGCCGGCCACTGCAGCAGGGCCTCGCGCTCGGCGCGCTGGCGCGCATCCAGCAGGCGCTCGTCGCGCAGCAGCAGGCTGCGAGCGCGCGCCAGCAGGCGCCGCTGGCGACGCCCGGCCTCGGCCTGC
>JALWNJ010000417.1 GCA_026995955.1 Gammaproteobacteria bacterium | reverse complement strand
CCCTGCCAGAGGACCGGATCGACAGGGCCTTGCGGGGGCTCGCCGCGCCACTTGCGACGCAGGGTGACATGGGGAATCCAGGCCTGGCGCTCGGGCCGCAGTCCACAGTCGGCCGCCAGCCGCGCCAGCAGCGCCTCGCGCCAGGCGAGCAGGCCGCCATCGAGGTGGCCGGTGCCGAGCCACAGCGCCCCGGCGCGGCCGAACACCCCCACCCGGTCCAGCGCCAGGCTGAAGGGCCGGGGCTCGACCGTCGCGGCGGCGTGACACAGGCATTGAAGCCGTGCGGCATCGGCCCGGCCGACGAACAGCAGGGTGATGTGGTAGTTGGCCGCCGGCACGGCGCGACCGCCCCGGGGCAGGCGCGCGGCCCGTGCGGCGATTGCCGCCCGGGTGTCGTCGTCGGGCAGGAGGGCGAAGAACACGCGCCAGGTGGCGGGCCGGTCAGGCTTCCTCGACAAGGGCCAGCCCCTTGAGCACGCCCTGCAGGGCGAACAGCACGGCCTTGCGCCGCACCGCCTCGCGGTCGCCGCTGAAGCGCTGCCGCTCGCTGAGGAGACGCCCGTCCGGCAGGCGCCAGCCGAACCAGACGGTGCCCACCGGCTTGTCCTCGGTGCCGCCGCCGGGCCCGGCGATGCCCGACACCGAACAGGTGACGGTCGCCCGGCTGAAGCGCGCCGCACCGAAGGCCATGGCCTCGACCACCTCGCGGCTGACCGCGCCGTGGGTTTCGATCAGGCCGGCCGGGACCTCCAGCAGGGTCTGCTTGGCGTGGTTGGAGTAGGTGACGAAACCGCAGTCGAAGGCCTCGGAGCTGCCCGGCACATCGGTGAGCACCTTGGCGATCCATCCGCCGGTACAGGACTCGGCGGTGGCCAGGCGCTCGCCGCGGTCGCGCAGGGCGGCCAGCACCTGCTGGGCCAGCTCGTCGAGACTGGCGTCGGAAGGGGCGGGGAACGGCATCAGTCGCGCAGGATCTCCTCGATGCGGGCGGCGGTTTCGTAGTCCTCGCCGTCGGGCTCGCAGCGCAGTACGCGGATCCGGGCACGCAGCGGCGGAGTGCCCTCGAGGCCGCTCTGCATGGTGAGCTCGAACTCGCGGCCGGGTTCCAGCGGCTCGCGGCTGGCGAAGAGGATGCCGCCGCCGCTCAGATCCTGGCAGCGTGTCGTCATCCGCTCGCCCGTCCGGGTGTCGTGCAGCTCGATGTCGCACTGCACATGCATGCGCGGGAAGGCCCGCTTCTCCTCGTAGTCCAGCGGCATGGCGCTCCTCCTCTGCCGTGCCGGCCTGCGACCGGCCCTGCCCTACAGGTTAGGGAACCGGATCGGGATTGTCCACACACGCCGCAGGGATGGCTTGAAAGCCGCGGGGGGCGGCCCCATGATGGCGCCACGGATTGCAACGGGAGCAGAGCATGAGCGAGAACCCTTACGCCTTCAATGTCACGGCCAGCGACTTCGACACCTTCGTCATCCAGAACTCGCATCAGGTCCCGGTGCTGGTGGACTTCTGGGCCGACTGGTGCGCACCCTGCAAGATGCTGATGCCCATCCTGTCGAAGCTGGCGGAGGAGTACCAGGGCAAGTTCCTGCTGGCCAAGGTCAACACCGATGTCGAGCAGGAGCTGGCGGCGCGCTATGGAGTGCGCAGCCTGCCCACGGTCATGGTGTTCCGCAACGGCGAGGTGGTGGATCAGTTCATGGGCGCGCAGCCGGAATCGGTGGTGCGCGAGCTGCTGGACCAGCACGTGGAACGCGAATCGGACCAGCGCCGGGTGGAGGCCCGCGCCGCGCTGCAGGCCGGCGACCGGGAGACGGCGGAGCGCATCCTGCGCAAGGCCATGGAGCAGGATCCGGCCAACCACCGCGTGGTGCTCGATCTGGCCGAGCTGCTGATCGACGGCAAGGCCTTCGACGAGGCCGAATCGCTGCTGCGTCACCTGCCGATGGACAAGCGCGAGGACGAGGCCGTCAAGCAGCTCGAGAGTCGGCTGCATCTGGCACGCAGCACGGCCGAGGGACCGGACGAGGAGACGCTGCGCCAGCGCATCGCCGCCGACGAGAACGATCTGGAGGCGCGCTATCAGCTGGCTACCCGGCTGCTGGCCCGGGG
>JALWNJ010000416.1 GCA_026995955.1 Gammaproteobacteria bacterium | reverse complement strand
GCGCTGGTGTGCATCTCCAACTGCGACAAGATCACGCCCGGCATGCTGATGGCCGCGCTGCGGCTCAACATCCCCGTCATCTTCGTCTCCGGCGGGCCGATGGAATCGGGCAAGGTGCGGCTGCATGGCGAAGAGGTGCACCTGGACCTGGTCGATGCCATGGTCGCCGCCGCCGATCCCAACGAGAGCGACGAGGAGGTGGCGGTCATCGAGCGTTCGGCCTGCCCCACCTGCGGTTCCTGCTCCGGCATGTTCACCGCCAACTCCATGAACTGCCTGACCGAGGCGCTGGGCCTGTCGCTGCCCGGCAATGGCTCGCTGCTGGCGACCCACGCCGATCGACGCGAACTGTTCCTCGAGGCCGGCCGGCGCATCGTCGAGATCACCCGGCGCTACTACGAGCAGGACGACGACAGCGTGCTGCCGCGCAACATCGCCACCTTCGAGGCCTTCGAGAACGCCATGGCGCTGGACATCGCCATGGGCGGCTCGACCAATACCGTGCTGCACCTGCTGGCCGCCGCCCACGAGGGGAAGGTGGATTTCACCATGGCCGACATCGACCGCCTCTCGCGCAAGGTGCCGAACCTGTGCAAGGTGGCGCCCGCCACCCAGCAGTACCACATGGAGGACGTGCACCGTGCCGGCGGCGTGATGGGCATCCTCGGCGAGCTGGATCGCGCCGGCCTCGTTCACCGCGAGGTGCCGACAGTGCACAGCGCCACCCTGGGCGAGGCGCTGGATCGCTGGGACATCCGCCGCGAGAGTGCCACCGAGGAGGCGCGCAGGCGTTTTCTGGCGGCACCCGGTGGCGTGCCGACGCAGCAGGCCTTCAGCCAGGACCGGCGCTGGCCGGAACCCGACCTGGACCGGGCCGGCGGCTGCATCCGCGATCTCGAGCATGCCTACAGCAGCGAAGGCGGTCTGGCCGTGCTCTATGGCAACCTCGCCGAGCAGGGCTGCATCGTCAAGACCGCCGGTGTGGACGAGTCGATCTGGACCTTCTCCGGCCCCGCGCGTATCTTCGAGAGCCAGGAGGCCGCGGTGGAGGCCATCCTCGGAGACCGCATCCGGCCCGGCGATGTGGTCATCATCCGCTACGAGGGTCCGAAGGGTGGCCCCGGGATGCAGGAGATGCTCTATCCCACCAGCTATCTCAAGTCCAAGGGGCTGGGCAAAGCCTGTGCGCTGATCACTGACGGCCGCTTCTCCGGCGGCACCTCCGGGCTGTCCATCGGCCATGTCTCGCCGGAGGCCGCCGAGGGGGGCAACATCGGCCTCATCGAGGAGGGCGACCGCATCGAGATCGACATCCCCGCGCGCAGCATCCGCATCGCCGTCAGCGACGAGGAGCTGGCGCGCCGCCGCGCGGCAATGGAGGCCCGCGGCGCCGAGGCCTGGACGCCGGTGGACCGTGACCGCCAGGTCTCCGAGGCGCTGCGCGCCTATGCCGCCATGACCACCTCGGCGGCCCGTGGCGCCATCCGCGATGTGTCCCAGGTCGAACGCAAATGCGAGGAGAAACCCTGATGAAGTCGATGCGTGTACTGGCCATGGTGGCCGTCCTTGGCCTGCTGGCCGGCTGCGGCCAGCCCGAGGTGGGCAGCAAGGCCTGGTGCGAGGCCATGAAACAGCGGCCCAAGAGCGAGTGGAGCCTGCAGGAGGCCGCCGACTATGCCAGCTACTGCGCCCTGGGGATCAAGGACCCGGTAGGCAGCAAGGCCTGGTGCGAACGGATGGACGAAAAGCCCAAGGGCGACTGGACCGCCAGCGAGGCGGCGAGCTACGCCAAGCACTGCGTGTTCTGATCCGCCGCGTCGCGCCTTTCCCGGTCCCCGAGCCGACGGCCCATGGGGGTGGTTCAGCCGTCTCCGAGCCGGAAGTCGATGTTGATCTCCAGCGGCCACTGCTCCCGGTCGAGCACCTCCGGGATGGGGCGGTAGCGCCCCACCGCCCGCACGCAGCGCAGCGCGGCCCGGTCCAGCGCCCGGCTGCCGCTGGAGGCCACTACCCGCAGCCCCTCGATGCGCCCGTCCTGCCGCAGCAGGAAGGCCACCCGAACCCGTCCCTCCTCGTGCCGCCGCCGGGCCCGCGTCGGATAGTAGTGATGG
>JALWNJ010000415.1 GCA_026995955.1 Gammaproteobacteria bacterium | reverse complement strand
TGCTCTTGTTGCTGCCCACCCGCTCGAACACCCGCTCCTGGATCACGCGCAGCAGCTTGACCTGCATGGCCAGCGGCATGTCGCCGATCTCGTCGAGGAACAGGGTGCCGCCCTCGGCCATCTCGAAGCGGCCCTGGCGGCTGCTGATGGCGCCGGTGAAGGCGCCCTTCTCGTGACCGAACAGCTCGCTCTCGAGCAGATCCGGCGGAATGGCGCCGCAGTTGACCGGCACGAAGGGCTTGTCGCGCCGCGAGGAATTGTAGTGCAGATTGCGGGCCACCACTTCCTTGCCGGTGCCCGACTCGCCGGTGATGAGCACATTGGCGCCGGTATTGGCCACCTGTTCGATGAGCCGGCGCACCACCTGGATGCCGGGGCTGTTGCCCACCAGCGAGCGGAACAGGGTCTGGTTGCCACTGCCGGGGCGCAGGGTCTGGCGCTGATGGATGTCGGCCTGGCGCAGGGCATGCTGGAACTGGCGATAGCGAACCGGCTGTTCGATGACGCTGGTCACATGCCGGGAAAGTTCGGCGGTAATCGGGTGTGGCGCATCGGGCCGGCAGATGAGCAGGATGGGCACTTCCGGTGGCAGGGTCTCGCGCACGGCCTTGATCGCCGCCAGCGTGGCGTCCACGTCGTCGCGACAACCGCAGACCGCGAGATCGTACGCCGTCCCGTTGTCGACACAGTCGGGCCACCCGGCATAGTCGCAGGTGACGACATCACCGTAATCGACGAATTCGAAAATCTGCTTGAGGGCCTGGCGTTGCTCGGGATCGTCGTCGATGATGAGAACCTGTCGGTCCGAAAGCGTCTTGTCCATGGGAGCCATCTGTTGTGTCCGTTGATGTTGGGAACACCCGCCTCTCGGGTCGGCGGGACGAGCACATGCCATTGTGCGGGCAGACAGCGCGGGGGGAACACCATCCTTTGGACGGATACTAGCTTTCTCCCCTGCGCCATGTCAAAAATCGGACACTCGCGGAATTTCTTTACGTAAATCTTTGCACCCATTAGATTTGTGACAACTGTAACGGGACGAACCGGCACGCTTTCCGGTTCACGATGAAGGGCGGTTTGGCAATGACGTTTCTGACAGAACCCGTTGCCGTGACGAGGGGATTGTTCAGGTGTGTTCGGCCCGCGAGCGCGCCACGGCCAGCCGGTGCTGGCGGAAGATCCATTTCTCCAGTTGCTCGGATACCGCCGCCGGCAGCCTGTCGAAACGGGCACAGGCCCTGCCGGCTTCGGCGTCCCGGGCCACGGCCGGCAACGCCAGCGCGGGCGCGCCGGGCAGCGTCAACGTGACCAGCACGGTTGAATCCGGCTCGGGGGGTTCGCGGGTCTGCCAGCACAGGCCGTGGGGATCCAGCCACACACGCTGCGCCGGTTCGTTCATCGCCGGCTCCGCAAGCAACAGGCCCAGCATGGCGATGACGACATCGAGTTTCTGTTCGAGTCGGCGCAGCTCGCCCGGCGCCTCTTCGGCGGGCGGATGCGCATCCTGGAGATTGAGCAGGTGCAGAACGATACCGGCCCGCTGCAGCACCACCGATCTTTCGTTTTCCCTCAGCGGACGCCAGCCCAGGGGCACATCGAATTCGACGCGCAACCCGCCGGGCATGGTTCAGCCGGCATCCTGCAGGTAGGCTCGCGACATGCAACGGCCCCGTTGCAGGTTCAGCATCTGCACGGTCATGCTGTGCCGGGCCTGTTCGCCAAGCACGATGCATTCACGGCTCATGGCCAGGATACGGTTGAGCGGCTCGGCCAGTTCCGGCAGGCGCTGCCGGTAGTCGGGATGGGCGTACAGGGCCTCCAGCGCGTCACGGCGCAGGTTCTCGTGCTGTTCCACGCTGCGCCAGTCGTCACGCCGGGCCGCAGCCAGCATCCGCTCGCTGAGCCGGAGGATACGCTCGACCAGTTGCTCGCAGGGCACGTACTCGATGCGCGCTTCAGGATTCGTCGCCATGCTGCCCCTCCGGGATGGCGTCCCAGGCCGACTTGATGGAGCGCAGCAGCGAGGCCACCTCGTCGAGCATGTCGGGATTGTTTTCGATGTTGGCGCGGGCGAGACGCCGGGTCATGTAGTCGTACAAATCGTCCAGGTTCTGGG
>JALWNJ010000414.1:5177-9324 GCA_026995955.1 Gammaproteobacteria bacterium | reverse complement strand
GATGTTGAAGTCACGCCGTGCCTGCGCCAGGACAACCTCTCGCTGCTCACGGAGTTGGCCCAGGCACGGCGTGACTTCAACATCCGTCTGTTGCAGCGCCTGCAGGAAAATGCCGATCTTCTGCACCAGACCCTGACCGAACGCAAGCTGGCCACACTCCAGCACAGCGGGAAGGAGGGCATTCCGCAGACGGACCGCCAGGGCACGCTGCCCGAGCCGCTGCGGCTGCTGCAGGAAGAGATCGAGGCCCTGCATGCCGAACAGGCACGCATCGTCGCCCGCAGTGGCGAGCTGGCCCAGCGCGAGGAGCGGGCACGGCGTCAGCTGGAGTTTCTCAAGGCCGATCGGACGCGCCTGGAGCAGGCACTCGAGCTGGTTGCCGAGGGGGATCAGTTGTCGGCGATGCTGCGCAAGCGGCGGCAACTGCTGCCGGGCTCGGCCGAGCTGGCTGCAGAGCTGGATCAATACCTGCGGGAACTCAACCAGGCCACCCTGCGCCAGCTGGAACTGGACGAGATCCTGCGATCCCCGAGGCTCGAAAGTGCGCTGCAGGCCCCGGTTGGCGGTATGGAAAGCCGGGGCCCGAACGGAGAAGCGTCGCCTCTGCCACCCGAGCTGGCGCAGCAACGGCAAGAGCTCGAGCGGGAACGCCAGCGGGCGTTGCAGGATCTGTTGCTGGCCTACACGGATTACGTGTCACGCCTCTCCGCGCTGCAGGCCATGCTGCGGAAGCTCCATGCCGAGATCGTTGCCTATCACGAATTCATCATCACACAGATGTTGTGGATGCCCAGTTCGGCGTCGATCCTCGATTTTCGTCCCGCCCAATTGCTCAAGGGCATGGCGTGGTATCTGAACCGCGACAACCTCCAATCGCTGGCACGGGATGCCCGGCAGGTTCTGGCGCGTCATCCCGTCCGGCTGCTGCTGCTGGGTCTTGCCTGGGGCCTCCTGCTGGGACTGCGCACGCGGGCGCGACAGGGTTTCTCCCTCGCGGCGCGACGGGCGGACAGCCGGATGGCCGCCGACATGCTTGCCACCTTCCGGGTCCTGATCGACTCACTGATCCTGATTCTGCCCGGGCCCCTGCTTCTGCTGGGCAGCGGCCTGCTGCTCGGTGGCCTGCCGTCGGCCAGCGACTACAGCCTGCGTCTGGCCGCCGGTCTGCAGGGCGCGGGCCAGGCGCTCCTGTTTCTCAATCTGCTGCGTGTCCTGTGCCATGAAAAGGGGCTGGCCCAGGTTCATCTGGGCTGGCATCCGGTGCTCTGTCGCGCCCTGCATCAACAGGCCCTGTGGCTCACGCCGTTGCTGGTGCCCCTGGCAGCCATCCATGCCGCAAACGCGGCCGGCGTGCCCAGCGGGTTCATCCATCTTTCCGGCATCGTGCGTACGGAGCCGGAGGGTGTGCTGTTGCTCGGACGGCTTGCCTTTGCGGCGATGATGGGGCTGCTCGCCATTGCCCTGATGCGCATCTGGGGACGGGACAGTGCCGTCATCAAGGCCTTTGCGCAGGATGAAAAGCGGCGTGCCTGGGCCCAGTACCACCCGCTCTGGTTCTACCCGGTCGTGACCCTGCCGCTGTTGCTGCTGATCGCCGTTCTGGCCGGCTACGATTACAGCGCCACCTTTTTCCTGGCCCGCATCGGTTCGGTGTTGTGGCTGTTGCTGGGCCTGCTTCTGCTCAAGGACTTCCTGCTGCATGGTCTGCGCCTGGCGCAACGCCGGATGCGCCTGCTGCAGGCCATGGACGCCATGGAAGACAAGGCGCGGCCAGCCGATGTCGGGGATGGCGACATGCCGTCGGCAGACGCGGTCTCCGTGGATTACGGCGAGCTGAGCCAGCAGGTACGCAAGCTGGTCAACCTGCTCTATTTCGTGCTCCTGATCGGAGGGCTCTGGTACCTGCTGCGTGATCTGTTGCCGGCATTCGGCGTGCTCGACAGGGTCGAGTTGCCGATCACGACCACGCGGCTGGTGGAAGGGGTACGCACCGAGGTTCCCATTACCCTGGGCGACATGCTGCTAGGTCTGGTGCTGGGCGTGCTGGTGCTGCTGGGCGCGCGCAGCGTGCCGGGGCTTCTTGAGTTTACGCTGTTGCAGCGCCTGCCGTTGTCGCAGGCCACGCGCTATGCCATCACCACCGTGGTGCAGTATGTGGTGGTCATGCTGGGTCTGGTGGTTACCTTCAATGCCGTCGGCCTGCAGTGGTCCAGCATTCAGTGGCTGGTGGCGGCGCTTGGCGTGGGGCTGGGTTTCGGCCTGCAGGAAATCGTGGCCAATTTCGTCAGCGGCCTCATCCTGCTGTTCGAGCAGCCGATCCGCGTCGGGGATCTGGTCACGGTGGGTCAGACCACCGGGGTCGTCACCCGCATCCGCATCCGCGCCACCACCATCGTCAACTGGGATCGGCAGGAACTCATCGTTCCGAACAAGACCTTCATTACCGGTGATCTGATCAACTGGACCCTGTCCGATCCGGTCAACCGGCTGGTGATCGAGGTGGGCGTGGCCTACGGGACCGATACCCGCAAGGCCATGGCGCTGATGCTGGAGGCGGCACGCGCCCATCCGCGGGTGCTCGACGATCCGGCCCCATTCGTGAGTTTCGAGGCCTTTGGCGACAGTGCCCTGCTGCTCACACTGCGCGCCTATCTCAACGATGTCGATCATCGCCTCAGCACCCGGACCGATCTCAACCAGGCCATTGCCGAGCGCTTTGCCGAGGCCGGGATCGAGATTGCCTTCCCGCAGCGGGACCTGCACCTGGACACCCGCGGCCCGCTGCAAGTGGTGCTCAGGGAGGAGGCGCGACGCGAATCCCCGGGGGACGGGCCGCAGGGCAGCGGGGATGCGTCATCCGCTTGAAAAAAGAGGCGCGTTGGCGTAACCTTCGCGCCTCTTTCGGGGCGTAGCGCAGTCTGGTAGCGCACCACAATGGGGTTGTGGGGGTCGCAGGTTCAAATCCTGCCGTCCCGACCAGAAAGAAGACGAGGGGTCCGCGTTGGCGGGCCCTTTTTCGTTCCGGGCCGGAACGGCCTCAGGCCGCGGCCTGGTTCCGATCCTTGTCCTTGTCGCGGGCCTGCTCCGGCTGCGGCAGCCGTTCACAGATCATCATGTAGCCGTTGGGCGAGTCGATGAATCGGTAGCCCTGGGCGTACAGGTCCTCGAACATGTCCAGTACCACGGCCGACTGGTTGTAGCCGCCATAGTAGAGCGGGTTGTAGATGAGGGCGAAGTGCTCGGTCTCGCGTGCCACCTTGAAGTCGAAGCCCGGCGTCCACTTGAGCGAGCGCTTGCGCGTGCTGCTCTTGGTCACGCCGAACAGGCGGTTGTGGATGCCAAAGGCGAAGTACAGCGCAATGGCGATGGCGATCACCAGCAGGAGCTTGAGAAACACATTGGTGAAGTCGTCCATCCTGAGGCCCTCCAGCAAGGTTCAGCAATTCATGAATTACTACAATGCCATGAATTGGGTGAGGACGGAAGCGCCCGCTGCGCCGGTATAATCGCGCCATGTGCCCCACCAGCCCCTTGTCGCCATGAGACCGCCCCGGCTGCTGCTCGCCGACCTGCCCGACGCCGACTGGCTGGGCTCGGGCTGGGGGCTGCGCGTGCGGCCGATTGCGTGCGCCCTGCCAGACTGGTTGACCCCGGAACCGCTGCAAGGCGCGCCGCTGTTGTCCCCGGTGTACTTCGAACTCGGCAGCGAGCGCATCCACCTGCGGCGCCTGACGGCCGACCTGCCCGATGCCGACGAGATGGGAGCGCTGGCCGACTCGCTGCAGCCGCTCGGCCTGCGGCTGGAACGCCTGGAAGGAGAAGTCTGGCGTGTGGTGGAGGGAGCGCCCGGGGCGTTGCGGGCGGTGGCGCTGCCGGCCATGGAAGGACGCAGCATCGGCCCCCTGATGCCCGAGCCGCGGACCTGGCATGGGCTGATGAACGAGATCCAGATGCGCTGGCACGATCATCCCGTCAACCGTGTCCGCGAGGCCGAGGGGCGGTTGCCGGTAAATGCCGCCTGGCCCTGGGCCCGTCCGTCGGCGAATGATTCGGAAGGATTGGTCAGCGACGACCCAGCGGTGTGCCGGTCGGCGGGATCGGCCACCCAGGGCACGACCATGCACCAGGCCTCGCCGCCGGAGAAGGC
>JALWNJ010000414.1:0-5167 GCA_026995955.1 Gammaproteobacteria bacterium | reverse complement strand
GATTGGTCAGCGACGGCCCAGTGGTGTGCTGGGTGGCGGGATCGGCCACGGCGACCGATGGCCCCCTGGCGGCGCTGCGCCAGGGCGGCGGGCTGCTGGTGCCCGCCGCCGGCAGTGCCGAGGCCTGGCTGCAGGCCCTGCTCGAAGCCCTGCACGACGGCCGGATCCCGGGCCTGTGGCTGGTCGAGCACGCGGGCAGGGGGCTGGCGCTGCGTCGCCGCCGGCGCCTGTTCGGTGCCTGGCCGTGGAGGCGGCGGCGATGAGACGGCGGCCGGAGATACGGCGCCGCGCCCCGCTGTGTCCGCCCCCGTCCGGCGTGCCCCCGTTGCTGGCACGGCTGTATGCCCATCGCGGGGTGTCCTCCCTGGAGGAGACCGACCTCTCCCTGCGCCATCTGCTGCCGGTGACGGCACTGGACGGTGCCGCGGAGGGGGCCGTGTTGCTGGCCGACCTGATCGAGGCCGACGGCCGCATCCTGGTGGTGGGGGACTTCGATGCCGATGGTGCCACGGCCACCGCGCTGGCCCTGCGCGGACTGCGTGCCCTGGGGGCGCGCCAGGTGGACTACCTGGTCCCCAACCGCTTTGCCTTCGGCTATGGGCTGACCCCGGAGCTGGTGCAGGTGGCGCGCGAGCTGCGGCCCGACCTCATCCTCACGGTGGACAACGGCATCTCCAGCGTGGAGGGTGTCGCAGCGGCCCGTGCCGCCGCCATCCGGGTGCTGGTGACCGACCATCACCTGCCCGGGGCCACCCTGCCCGAGGCCGATGTCCTGCTCAACCCGAACCTGCCCGACAACGGCTTCCCCAGCGGCAATCTGGCCGGGGTCGGGGTGATGTTCTACCTGCTGGCGGCGCTGCGCGCGGAACTGCGGGCAAGGGGGCGCTTCGGGGACTGCGAGGCCCCCAATCTGGCGCAGTGGCTGGACCTGGTGGCGCTCGGCACGGTGGCCGATGTGGTGCCGCTGGACCGCAACAATCGCATTCTCGTCTCGCAGGGCCTGCAGCGCATCCGTCAGGGGGCCTGCGTTCCGGGCATCCGTGCCCTGGCCGAGGTGGCGGGTCGGCGTCTCGGCACCCTCGATGCCGCTGATCTCGGCTTTGCCCTGGGGCCGCGCCTCAATGCCGCCGGCCGGCTGGAGGACATGGCGCTGGGCATCGAATGCCTGCTCTGTGACGATCCGGGTGAGGCCCTGCGCATGGCGCAGGAACTCGATGCCCTGAATCGCGCCCGACGCGAGATCGAGGCAGAGATGAAGGAACAGGCCGAGGCCATCGTCGCCGGGCTGGGTGCCCGCGTGGGGCGGGACGACCTGCCGCACGGGCTGTGCCTGTTCGAGCCAGGCTGGCACGAGGGGGTGGTGGGCATCGTCGCCGCCCGCATCCGCGAGCAGGTGCATCGGCCGGTGATCGCGTTTGCCGAGACCGTCGACGATCCGACGCTGCTCAAGGGGTCGGCGCGTTCCATCCCCGGTGTCCATGTTCGGGATGTGCTGGAACGCGTCTCGGCCCTGCATCCCGGCCTGCTGGGGCGCTTTGGTGGCCACGCCATGGCCGCCGGACTGAGCCTGCCGCGTGATCGTCTGGACGATTTCGAAGCGGCCTTCGATGCCGCGGTGGCCGAGCTCGCCCGACCCGAGGACCTGCAGCCGGTGGTGTGGAGCGACGGCGCGCTGCCGCCGGAGGCGCTGTCACTGGAGACCGCCGAACTGCTGCGCAGTGCCGGTCCCTGGGGCAAGGACTTCCCGGAGCCGCTGTTCGACGGCGTGTTCGAGGTGCTGGAGCGGCGCATCGTGGGCGAGAAGCATCTCAAGCTGGTGCTGCGCGACGAGGCGGGGCGCACGGTCGTGGACGCCATCCAGTTCTTTCATCACGAAGCCGACTGGCCCGAGGGCCTGCGGCGCTGCCAGCTGGCCTACCGGCTGTCGGTCAACGAGTGGCGCGGGCAGCGTGCCCTGCAGTTGATGATCGAGGTGGCGCGCCCGCTCGAATAGGGCCCGGTCTTCAGCTCTCCAGCTCCACCCGGGGTTGTGCGGTCTCGTCCGTGTCCAGGCGTGGCTGGCAGAGCAGCAGCCGTTCGCCGTCGATGCCGCGGCTGATCATGGCCTCCTTCACGGCAATGCTGCGCTGCCTGGCCAGGACGAGCAGATCGTCATCGGTACGCTGTGCCTGGGGCAGTGCTGCCCGATCCCGCTCGCTTGCGATGCCGCAGATCCTGAGCCTGATCCCCGGGCGTTCCCGGAGCAGCCCCGCCAGCTTGTCGAGATAGTCCGTGGGCAGTGCCTGCGCGTCGGCCTTGCCGGGTTCGAAGAACAGCGGGTCGAAATGGAGCTTGAGCACCGTTTTGCCCGCGATGCGGGTCAGCAGCAGGGCGGCGCCATAGGGCTGGATCGCATACACGGCGTAGGCGGTGGCGGCCTGCGTGATGGCGTGCTTGAGGGCCTCGGCAATGACCGGCGCGGGATCGAAGTGCGGATTGCGCAGATCGCCCTTGATGGGCAGGGTGAGCGTCACATTGCCCTTGCTGTCGCGCACCATGGACAGCGCCTCGGCCAGACCGATGCCGATTTTTTCGTCGAACGCGGCGGCCCGTTCCGGATCGGCCCGGGTCAGCCGGTATCCGTTCAGGTTCAGGCGCAGCGTGGTTTCGAGCATCGATTCGTGTATCTTCGGTGCTGCTTCCAGGTGGAGCTGACCGGTTTCGGCCACGTAGCCGGTGTATTGCCGCAGCCAGGGGTTGAGGCGAGGCAGGCTCACCGATCTGAGCGCGATTTCGAGTTCGGCCTCTCGTGGCGGCCAGACGAGCAGCTGGCTGCGGCCGTGGAGGGAAAGTCGGGTGTACTGGTGCAGTCTCGCCTCGATGTCGATGCGCGAGATCCGGTCCGGCCGTGCGCCGTCGAGTGGGGCGATGCGAAGGGTGCGGATGCGGTAGTGCCCCCGGTAGGCGGGGTGCAGACTGCGATCGGTGAAGTCCACGCGGTTGTCGCCCGTCATCTCGAGGCTGGCGATGCGCAGGGGCAGACGAAGTGCGCCGCTCGCGCTTTCGTTGCCGCGATCGGAGCCGTTCCCCTTGTGCTTTCCGTCCTTCGGCTCGGGGCGGGCGTGTCGGGCCGGAGACGACTGCAGGTGTTGCGCGAGCGCGGGCAGCGACGGGCTGCCGTCGGGTCGGATCAGGAGATGTGCCTCCAGACCCGAAAGCTCGATCCGGCCCAGATCGGCAAGCTTCCCGTTCCAGTCCACCGGCCCGGCGCGGAACGAGCCGAGTTTCAGCGGCACTGGCGCGCTGTCATCCTCTGCCGGCAACGACAGGCCGCTGGCCGTCAGGCTGGAGAGCGTGATGCGGTTCTGGGCAAGCTGCAGCGACAGCCCTTTCCCCTGTGCCCGATCCAGGCTGGCCAGCGGGTAGGCCTTGTCCTTTGCGCCCAGTTCCAGCCCGGTGAGGGTCAGATCCGCCTCGAGCGTCAGCCCTGCCGTTTCGCCCCGTTGCAGGGGGAGGGCCAGCTTCAATCCGTCGGCGCTCAGTTGCCCGATCGACATCCGGGGAACGGGCAGGGCAGGATCGGACAGCGACAGTCCGGTGCCCCGGAGGCGGCCTTCGAGCCGAAACCGCCTGTCGGCTCCGGATCCTTCCAGGTGCAGTCCGATCGGCGCCTCCAGTTCCGCAGCCTGGAGCCGGCGTGGCCCGAGGGCAAGCTCGAGCCCCACTCCCGTGAGCTGGCCCTCCATCTGCAGGGCAGGGGCATGACCAGCCGCCTTTCGGGCCTCGAGGCGGGCCCGCACATCGAGCCTTCCCTGCAGGCGGTCAACGGGATGCGGCAGCCAGGGCCTGAGAGGGGCCAGGGCAAGCTTGTCGATGCGGACGGAGCCGGACAGCTCCGGCGCGGCCGCGAAAGGGCGAAGGCCCAGGGAGGCATGCACCGGGGCCCCGTTGATGTCTGCCACCAGTTCCAGTCGGCCCGGTTGCCGGGGCTGCCAGTCGTGCAGGTTGGCGAGCGTCAGCCGCGCGATGTGGATCTGGAGGTCTTCCTTGGGGTGATCGAGTCGCAGCCGGACACGGGCCAGCTCCAGATGGTCGATGCCCAGAGACCACCGCGATTGGGGCATGGCATCCGATGCCTCGCCGTTTTCCCCATTCGTCAGGAAGGGAAGCAGGGGGCGGCCCTGCAGATCGGTTGCGAGCCGAAGGTCCAGGTCGCGGACCGTGCCCCGGGCCAGACGCAGGCGGTGGTCCAGCAGCAGCGCGCCCGGGTGGATGTGCCACTCGGCCGAACCGAGGTCCATGCGAAAGCCCTGCGGCCCGCGCAGGCGCAAACCCCAGATCGCAAGGCGACCGCGCAGCAGGTGCAGATCGATGTCCTGCACGCTGGCCTCGATGCCCTGGTCCTGCAACCAGCGGGTAGCAAGACCGGCGATCAGCGGCGGCAGACTGACAAGCAGGGCCAAAGCCAGGAACAGCAGCAACAGCAGGCCGGTAACGAGCGGGTGGAAAGGACGATTCGGTTGCATGCGGGCCGCCGGTCGTGGGAAGCCTTGCCATCATGTTGTATCATTACGCGCCTTTCAAGACAGCCCGCGGAACACCCATGGAACTCAACCCCATCTACGCCCGCATCGACGATCTCAAGGGACGCCTCGAGTCCCTGAGGGGGTATCTTTGACTTCGATGAGAAGAAGGACCGCCTCGAAGAGGTAAACCGCGAACTCGAGGATCCCGATGTCTGGAACGACCCCGAGCGCGCGCAGGCGCTGGGGCGCGAGCGCGCCCAGCTGGAAGACATCGTGGTGCGCATGGAGAAGCTGCTGACCGGGCTCGACGACGCCCGCGAGCTGCTCGACATGGCCGCCGAGGAGGGCGACGAGGACACCGTGGCCGCGGTGCAGGCCGATCTCGACGACTACGAGAAGCAGGTCGAGGAGCTGGAGTTCCACCGCATGTTCTCCGGCGAGATGGACAGTGCCAACGCCTTCCTCGACATCCAGGCCGGTTCCGGCGGGACCGAGGCCCAGGACTGGGCCGAGATGCTGCTGCGCATGTACCTGCGCTGGGCCGAGCGACGCGGCTTCAAGACCGAGCTGATCGAGGTCTCGCCCGGCGAGGTGGCAGGCATCAAGAGCGCCACCGTGCGCGTCGAAGGGCCCTATGCCTACGGCTGGCTGCGCACCGAGAC
>JALWNJ010000413.1 GCA_026995955.1 Gammaproteobacteria bacterium | reverse complement strand
ATTGGAAAGAGCAGTTGAGTACCTGTCCCGGTCGCTGGCCGGCACAGGCGCGTAAGGGCGGCGGAGGGCGGCCCGACAACGGGCGCGGATGGCGGCCGGGATGGCAAGACACATCTGCCGATACGGGTGAGCATTGTGGATCCGACCACGCTGACGGGAGCACTGCCGGTTCCCGCCATGATCGTGCGCTGCAGCGACCTTTCGGTACTGGGGGTCAACGCGGCCTTGCGCGAACTGGCCTGTACGCTGGGCTGGCAGGTGCCCGGCTCGCTGCAGGGCGTGCTGGATCCGGCCCTGGAACCGGAAGCGGCGCGCAGCCCGCAGCCGGTTCGCTTGCGTCTGCCGGACGGCACGGAAGCCGGCCCCGAGTTTCTGTTACTTCCCCTTCGTGACGGCCACTGCCTGCTGCTGGCCGAGCCGGATCACCCGGCCCGTGGCAGACACCTGCCCAGCGAGGCCTGCGGTCTGATGGCCTTCGCCCGCACCCTGCCCGAGTTCATGTTCATCGTCGATCGTCAGGGCGAGGTACTGTATGCCTTTGGCACCTGCCGGCTGGCACGCATCGACGATCCGATGCAGGCCGTCGGCCGTTCCGTGTTCGACATCCTGCCCGGCGCGGCGGGAGAGATCGTGCGCGAAGTGCTGCGTGCCCCTCCCGGGCCGGGGAAAGAGATACGCCATGCCATCGATGTGCCGCGTGAAGATGGCGAACCCTGCACCGTGGAATGCCGTGCCTTCCCGGTCGAGCCCTGTTGCAGCGAGCAGCACTGGGATGGCCTGGTGGCCTTCATCACCCGTGACATCACCGAGATCCGGCGTCGCGACGAGGAGCTGCGTCAGGAACGCGCGCTGCTGAACAATGTGCTGCAGCACAGCAGCGACGGCATCGTGGCCGTGGACACCGAGGGCCACCTGGTACTCTACAACCAGGCCGTGATTCGCCTGCTGGGCAATGCCCCGGACCCGGATCTGCCGCTGCCCGAGTGGTCCCGCTGGTTCCGGCTGCGCGACGGAGAGACCCAGCAGCCGTTCAATGGCCGCAACGATCCGTTCCTTGGGCAGGACGATTCGGACCAGCCCCGGCTGCTGGCCCAGGTGGACGAACAGGGCCGGGTTCAGCGCTACCTGCAGTTGCGCCGTCGGCCGATGCGCGATCAGGACGGGGCCGTCATCGGCACCGTCTTTACCCTTGTCGATGTCACCAGCTGGCGCGAGGCGGAGGAGCGCATCCAGCTGATGGCCTTCTACGATGCGCTCACCAACCTGCCCAACCGGCGCCTGTTCCTCGACCGCCTGACGCAGACGCTGGCGCATGCCTGCCGCCATGATGTGCCGGGGGCGCTGATGTTCCTCGATCTGGACAACTTCAAGCAGATCAACGATACGCTGGGGCACGCAGTCGGTGACCGGCTGCTGCAGGAAGTGGCCAAGCGGCTGGCGGTGAGCGTGCGCACCGAGGATTCGGTGGCGCGCCTGGGGGGCGACGAGTTCATGGTGCTGCTGCCCACCGTCGAGAGCGGCGAGGGGCCGGCGGTCGAGGCCGCGCACGCGGTGGGAAAGAAACTGCTGCAGGTGCTGTCCGAGCCGTTTCACATCGAGGGCAACGAGCTGCATGTCTCGGCCAGCATCGGTGTGGTGCTGTTCCCCCAGGACGGTTGCACCATCGATGACCTGCAGCGGCAGGCCGATACCGCCATGTATCGGGCCAAGGCGGCGGGCAAGAACACCCTGCGTTTCTACCAGCAGCAGATGCAGGTGGAACTCGACGAGCGGCTGCGCCTGGAAATGGCCCTGCGCACGGCGCTGGCCGAACAGCGCTTCCGCCTGGTGGTGCAACCCATCTACGATGCCGGGCGGCGCATCCGCTCCGGCGAGCTGCTGCTGCGCTGGACCGATCCCGAGCTGGGCGAGGTAGCCCCGGACCAGTTCATCCCGCTGGCCGAGGAGCTGGGCCTGATCCACGACATCGACCGCTGGGTGATGCAGCAGGCCTGCCTGCTGCTCACGCGCTGGCAGGACCGCGGCCTGCTTGCCGAGGACTTTTTTTTTTTT
>JALWNJ010000412.1 GCA_026995955.1 Gammaproteobacteria bacterium | reverse complement strand
GGAGCGCGTGCTGGACGCCTGTGCCGCCCCCGGCGGCAAGACCGCGCACCTGCTGGAACACGCCGGTGGCGAACTCGACCTGCTGGCACTGGAGCTCGACCCCAAGCGCCTGCCGGCCCTGCGCGACACCCTGGCCCGGCTGGGGCTGGCGGCGGAGACACGCCAGGGCGACGCCGCCCGCCCCGACGACTGGTGGGACGGACGACCCTTCGACCGCATCCTGCTCGACGCGCCCTGCTCGGCCACCGGCGTGCTGCGGCGCAACCCCGACATCCGCGTGCACCGCCGCCCGCGGGACATCGCCCGCTTGCAGGCCACGCAACAAACATTGTTAAATGCCCTGTGGCCCTTGCTGCGTCCCGGCGGGCGCCTGCTCTACGCCACCTGCTCGGTATTGCCGGAGGAGAACCGCGAGCAGATCGCGGCCTTCCTCGACGCCCATCCGGATGCCCGCCTCTGTGCGCTGCCCGGAGATTGCGGCAGCGACACGCGGACAGGGCTGCAGATCCTGCCCGGAGACGAGGGAATGGACGGATTCTTCCACGCACTGATCGAGAAGCACCGGGGCCCTTGAAGCGACTCTGCCGCCAATGCCTGATCCTGCTGTTCGGCGCCGTGGCCGCCGGCATGCAGCCGTCGATGCTGGCGGCGGACGAGGCACCGGCGACCCGGCTCGAGATCAGGAATCCCCGCAGCACCCTCGATGACGGCGTGTGGGTGGTGGACGCCGATCTCGTCATCGAACTGCACGATCCGCTGCTGGAGGCCCTGCACAGCGGCGTGGCACTCACCTTCGTGGCCGAATTCGAGGTCCTGCGGCCGCGCAACTGGTGGTTCGACGACACGGTGGCCCATGTCGAGCAGCGCTGGCGGGTAAGCTACCACGCGCTCAGCCGTCAGTACCTGCTGATCAATCTCAACACACGCGAAGTGCAGACCTTCTACGGCCTGCAGGCGCTGCTCGAACGCATGGGCCGCCTGCGCCACTTTCCGGTCATCGACAACCGTCTGCTCCGTGGCGGCGGGCCCTATGACCTGGCCATGCGCCTGCGCCTGGACGGTGACGCCCTGCCCCTGCCCCTGCGGCTGCGCGCCTGGACCAGCAGCCGCTGGGGCCCTGCCAGCGACTGGGTGCGATGGCGACTCCGCTGAAGACCTTCACCGGCAGCGTGCTGCCGGTGGTCGCCCTGTTCGCGCTGCTGATGACCTCGCTGTGGCTGATGAGCGACGCCACCGAGAACGCGGAACGCTTCGGCCGGCTCTACATCGCACTGATCTTCTTCAATGGCGCGGTGCTGCTGGCGCTGGTGGTGATGATCGGCATGAACCTGTTCGAGGTGCTGCGCCAGGCCTTCGCCCGCGCCCCCGGCTCGCGCCTGACGCTGCGGCTCATCATCCTCTTCATCGTGCTCGCCCTGGTGCCGGTGTCCATCGTCTACTGGTTCTCGGTGCGGTTCCTCGACCGCGGCATCGACAGCTGGTTCGACGTGCGCGTGGAGCAGGCGCTGGAGAACGCGCTGGAGCTGAGCCAGGCAGCCCTGGACGAGCGCATGCGCGACTTCCGCGAACAGACCCGCGAGATGGCGCGGCGCCTCCAGGACGTGCCCGACGACCTTGCCGCACTGACCCTCAACGAGCTGCGCCAGCAGGCCGATGCCTCGGAGATCTACCTCATCGGCGACAACAACCACATCATCGCCACCAGCAGCGAGCGCTCCGAGGTGCCGGTGCCGCCGGCGGACCTGCAGCGGGAACGGCTGATGCTGGCCTCGGACCAGGTCACCGCCATCCTCGAACCGCTGTCGAAGGACCAGCTGCTGGTACGCACCGCGGCGGTGGTGCCGAGCAGCGACCCCACCAAGAAGCCGCACCTGCTGGTGGTGCGCTACCGGCTCGACCCGCGCATCAGCGAGCTGGCGCAGTCGGTGCAGCAGTCGTTCACCGAGTACAAGGAGCTGGCCTATCTGCGCAAGCCGCTGAAGCAGAACTTCATCCTTACCCTGTCGCTGGTGCTGCTGCTGGGCGTGCTGTTTGCCGTGTGGGCCGCCTTCTTCTCCGCCCGTCGCCTGATGGCACCGATCCGCGAGCTGGCCGAGGGGACGCGCGCGGTGGCGGCCGGCGAG
>JALWNJ010000411.1 GCA_026995955.1 Gammaproteobacteria bacterium | reverse complement strand
TGACCGTTCGGCCAGCCGCGTGAACAGGGCATCGACGGGCTGCACGGTGCCGGCATGGATACCCAGCACCTCGATGAAACTCCGGCCCACCCCGGCACTGCGACGCCAGTTGAGCCGCTGAGGCCTTAGTTCCGTGCCGCAGCCGGGACAGGCACACGGCCCGGGTTCCGCCCCGGCCGGCCACCACCGGCGCCAGTCTTCGAGCCGCACCCGGCACTCGGGGCAACGCGGGGCAGGCGTCATCGCATCGGCGCGGAAACAGGGGCGGTCGAACGCCTGCACCCGCAGGTGATAGAAAAGGCCACTGCCCACGGCCGCCGTGTCCGGGGGATCGAAGCTCACGGTAGGCGAACAGCCGAGGAAACTCAGCAACGACAGGAAATCCTCTCCCGCCCGCAGATGCCGGTCGTCGAGTGGTGTTCCGGCAAGCCCGACCCCGCGCGCCCAGTGGGCCAGAGAGGCGGCATCGGCATGCCAGTCCGCATCGGCAGGCGCCAACACCAGCCGCGGTACGGCCTCGGACGCGCTCACTCCCGGCCGGCCTCCTGGACCTCGCGCAGGATCGCCTTCATGTCGCTGGCGCAGCGGATGAAGTTGATGTGCAGATCCTCGTCCTGGGGGAAGAACTCGGCCAGCAACTTCGGGTTGGCCGCCACCAGGATCGTTTCATCGCCCTCGGCAAAGATGGCGATCTTGAGCGGCAGATAGGGGATGACCTCGGGGTGTCGCGCCGCCATTTGCTTCATTTGCGGATACTTGGCGAAGAACACCACACGGTACTTGTCCGTCTGATAGCCCATGGTGGTCAGCCCGACATCCACCCGCTGCACCCTGGACACGGTGTAGCCATAACCCTTGATGCTCTCCTGGAGCTGTTGCATGGCCTCCGGGAAGGCCAGCTGGCTGCGTGCCATCAGCAATTCATCCTCGGCCATCCCCGCAAGCGGCAGGAACAGCAGCAGAAAGGTCAACCAGTGCTTCATAGCGTTGCGTCCTCCAGCATGGACTGATAGGTATCACGCATCTCGTGGCAGGCCTCGTTCAGCTCGACATTGTTGAAGATGCGACTGAGGCGCATGGGGTTGATGCTCATGACCTTGACGATGCCGTCCTGTTCCACCACCGTGATGCGGCAGGGCAGGAACATGCCCACCCGGGGATCGATGGCCAGCGCCTTGTTGAGGAAGTTGAAGTTGCAGAAATAGATGATGACCTGACGCTTGTCCTCCTGCCCCTCGGGGACGAAACCGGTCTCCAGGTACTGCTGGCGAATGAACACGAAGTTGTTGTTGGTAATGACTTCCTTGATGTTCTGTACCGTCTCCTCGAGCGAATAGGGCGACTCCACCACCAGCGTGGCCGACTCGGCCTCCAGCACCTGCTTGCGCTGGGCAGACTTCTCGAAACTCCGTATGTAGGCGACGATGTCGTCGATGTCCTGCTCGCTCAGGCCCTGCTCGAGAAACGACACCATGGGGGTTCCCTTGCGCCCCTTGCGCAGGGTCTGGCGGATCATCTGGTCGGATGCGGCCTTGAGGAAACCCTCGTTGTTCAGTGCCGGCGGGATGATGGGCAGATCACGCGGTCGGGACAGGGTGACGCCGGTTCCGTGCCCCCCCTGACCATTCTCGCCATGACAGGCGGCACAATGCTTCGCATAGAGCCTGGCGCCACGCTTGGGATCGCCCTTGACCGGCGCGTCGGGGAACTTCGGGCGCTTGCCGTCGTTCCAGTGCCGGATGTAGTCCACCAAGGCATTGACCTGGGCATCGCTCAGGTAATAGAAGGAGGGCATCACCCGGCCCGGACGGCCATAGCGGATGGTGTTGAACAGGAAACGGTCGTCCACCGTCTCCTGGAAGCTCTTGAGCGCCAGCGGCACCCCCACGCCACCCTGGCCATCCACGCCGTGGCACACCATGCAGTGGTCGCGATAGAGCTGCTCGCCATCCGGCGCGGCTTGCAGGGACCAGGCCGCGAACAGCAGCATCAGAAACAGGAGTCTTCTCATTGCATGCATCCCATGGGCTTGTCGTCAGAGTCGCATTATAACGGCCGGCCCCGACCGGACATTGACAAGGATCACTCCGGACCAACTTGAATGTGGCCCACTCCGCCCCCAGT
>JALWNJ010000410.1 GCA_026995955.1 Gammaproteobacteria bacterium | reverse complement strand
CGCCGACGATCCCGACCGGCTCGCCAAGACCGGCGCCGCCGTGGGCGCCATCGCCGGCGCCGTCATCGGCCACCAGATCGACCACGACAAGGGCCGCTTCATCGGCGCTGCCGTGGGTGCCATCGCCGGCGGCATGACGGGGCACTACATGGACCAGCAGGAACGCGAGTTCAAGCGCCAGATGGAGGAGGAACAGAAGCGCCACGAGATCGAGATCGAGCGGCTCAAGGACGACACCCTGAAGCTCAATCTCAACAGCGAGGTGTCCTTCGACTTCGACAGCGCGCGCATCAAGCCCGCCTTCCGCGACACCCTGGACAAGCTCGCCGACATCATCCGCAAGTACGACCGTACCGTGGTGCACATCGTCGGCCACACCGACAGCACCGGCCCGGCCGACTACAACCAGCGCCTCTCCGAGCGCCGCGCGCGGGCAGTGTACGACTACCTGGTGAATCGTGGCGTGAACCCGAACCGGCTGCGCTGGGAGGGTCGTGGAGAGAGCGAGCCGCGTGCCAGCAACGCCACCGAGGCCGGCCGTCAGCTCAACCGGCGCGTGGAGATCTACATCAAGCCGGTGGTCGAGGGCCAGGAACGCAAGGCCTGGGAATCGCCGAGATACTGAGCATGCCCGGCGACGACCGCTCCGATCTGCCTGCGGACGATGCCGGCTGGCGCGAACGGCTGGACGAGGCGACCTACTGCATCACCCGCCAGTGCGGCACCGAGCCGCCCTTCTCCGGGCGCTACTGGGACCATCACGAACGCGGCGTGTACCACTGCGTCTGCTGTGACGCGCCGCTGTTCCGTTCCAGCGAGAAGTTCGACTCCGGCAGCGGCTGGCCGAGCTACTGGGCGCCGGTGGACGAGGCCGCCATCCGCTACCTGCGCGACACCAGTCACGGCATGATCCGCACCGAGGTGCGCTGCGCCCGCTGCGATGCCCACCTGGGTCATGTCTT
This sequence comes from Gammaproteobacteria bacterium, assembly GCA_026995955.1. Lineage (GTDB taxonomy): Bacteria > Pseudomonadota > Gammaproteobacteria > J044 > J044 > J044. The sequence goes on along the minus strand of JALWNJ010000410.1, from coordinate 1,170 downwards.
CGAGGATGGCCCGCCCCCGACCGGCCTGCGCTACTGCATCAACTCCGCCTCTTTGCGTTTCCATCCGCACCAGGACTGACCTGTTCGTCCACAAATGGCACTGGCCCCGGTCAAAGACCGGGGCCAGTGCCATGGCCATACAAAGAACGCGTTACGCGACTACTCTTTGAGCAAAGCCATTTCTGACAGTTTGGCTTCAATGTCCGTAGCCAGATTCCTGATCCAGGAATTGTAATTCTTGTGGATGATTTCGATACCATCCTCTTTCTTCTTGTACTTCAGGTTTTCACTCCCGGCATACTTGATCCTGACCTGTTTGGCATCGTAGGTGATCAACACTTTGGCCGTATGCTTGCGGATGTGCAGCACGGCAAGGATCTTGCCCGGCTTGACGCTGGCGGCACTCCAGCCACGCTTTACCATGGCCAGCTTGATTGCCTTGCCTACCTCCTTCTTCGTCAGCCCCTGCGGGACTTCGATCGGCTCCGGGTTGTACAGAGGTGCTGTACGCCAGCCAGACAGCACCAGCACCAGAGGCAGCAACAGTAGCAAACGAACAAAAAGACGACGATTCATTATTGATGACTCCCTTTGGAATGGACTCCGAAACGGCAGCAAACGCTGCCCCCGCACCAACTTTAAGAAACCTTGCCCATATGCACAACACATAGCAGCGGCCCGGCTTCATCGGCCATGGCAGCCTGGGATTTTCTCCTCGCCTTCAAGATCGTCCTCGCGCAGACTCCTCAGAGCCCGCCACAGCGCGGGCAGAGCAAACCCCTGCTGCACAATTTCCAGCGTTGTCATCAGCGTGATGGCCGTGATGTCGGCCACCGGGCGGAAATGACTGGCGCGCAGCCCGGCATGATAGATGGCGGGGATGTCCACCGCCACCACAGGCAGACCATGGCGGCCGGCCCGGATCACGGCCCAGCTCTCGAACACGAATCCGCCCCGGAACCGGCCTGGGTCGTGGAGGTGATCGAGCAGCATCAGCGGATAGACCCGGAAGCCCGACTGGGAATCCGGCACCGGCTGCCCGCCAGCCCAGTGCATGAAGAAATCCGCCACGCGGTTGGCGCGACGGCGGGCGGCCGGCATGGCCCCGGCTGCCGCCCGGCGCGAGCCGATGACGAGCGCCCGCGGCCGCTACCCTGGATGGAGACGGTC
>JALWNJ010000409.1 GCA_026995955.1 Gammaproteobacteria bacterium | reverse complement strand
CTCAAGCAGGTGGGCGAGGAGTTCGCCTATGTCAATGTACTGGCCGATCCGGAGATCTTCGAGAACCTGCCGCGTTTCGCCGACTGGCCGACCTTTCCGCAGATCTACATCGACGGAGAGCTGATCGGCGGCAGCGACATCGTGCTGGAGCTGCTGGAAAAGGGCGAGCTGGAGCCGATGATCAAGGAGGCCATCGCCAAGAAGAAGGCCGCCTCCTGAACCGTACCCGAATCCCCGTCGGGGCCGCTCGGCCCCGGCGCCATCCGGTCTCCGACACCGATCAGCCGATTTCCACCTGCCCCACGCCGCGGACGCGGGCACGCTCCAGATTGCGTTCGGCCTGCTCCATGAGCTCGGGCACGGTCAGCAGCTCATCGCCGCTGTTGAAGCATACCGCGCCCAGCGAGACATCGACCTCCACTTCACCGTCGTCGATGCGGAACGGGCGGCTGCGCACTGCCTCCTGGATGCGGTCGAAGATGCCGGTGCGGAACTGGGCCGGATTGTCGTAGCGCAGGATGATGCCGAAGGTATCGGCCTCCAGCCGGCCGACGATGTCCAGCGGCCGTACCGCACGGCGCAGGCGCCGCGCCAGCGCGCGCAGGACCTCGTCGCCCGCGTCGTAGCTGTACTGGCGGTTGATGCGCTGGAAGTTGTCGATGTCCACCACCGCGTAGCACAGCCCTCCGCCGCGCGAATGGACGTGCAGCAGCTGGGCATCGAGCTGGCGCGCCAGATAGCGGCGATTGCCGACGCCGGTAAGCACGTCCACCGCATTCAGGCTCTCCAGGTTGCTGTTCAGGGCCTGCAGCGCGGAGGTGGTCTGCAGCAGTTCGTTCTGCAGCGAGGCGATACGGCCCGCCGCATAGACCCGGGCCGCCAGCTCCTTGTCGTTGACCGGCTTGGTGAGGTAGTCGTCCACCCCACGATGGAAGGCCTCGAGCATGGCGTCCTCGCCCTCCCGCGCGGTAAACAGGATCACCGAGGTGTAACGCGACTTCTCCTCGTCCATGGCACGGATGGCATCGGTCAGCTCCAGGCCGTTCATCTCCGGCATGACCCAGTCGGCCACCACCACATCGGCGCCCCGTTCACGCAGCATCTTCAGGGTCTCGGTGGCGCTGGCCGCCAGCCGCACGTCCTCGTAGCCCGAACGCCTGAGGGCCGACTTGAGCACGGCACGGCTGAACTGCATGTCATCGACGATGACGATGGAGAGGTCTTCCGACATGATCCTGTCCCTATTTTTCCGACATTGCCCGAGCGCTTTCCGCGCATCTTCGGCCAGGAAGGAACAATCCCTGAATCCCGGCCCTTGCATCAGCATGTTAGCCCATCTGGCCGGCCATTTCACCGAACGAGGTACTGTACAGCTCCCAGCGGTTGAGCACGAAACAGAACAGGTCTGCCGTCTTTTCCGCATCGTAGATGGCCGAATGCGCCTCACCGCTGTCCCACCCCAGGCCAGCCGCCTGTACCGCGCGCGCCAGCACGGTCTGGCCGAAGGCCATGGCCGAGAGCGTCACCGTGTCCAGGGTACTGAAGGGATGGAAGGGATTGCGCTTGATGCCGCAGCGCTCGGCGGCGGCGTTGACGAAGTTGAGGTCGAACGGCGCATTGTGGCCCACCAGGATGGCACGGGTGCAGTTGTTGGCCTTCATCTCCTTGCGCACTTCCTTGAACACCCCGGCCAGGGCGTCCCTTTCCGGCACCGCCAGGCGCAGCGGGTGCCAGGGATCGATGCCATTCACCTCCAGCGACTTGGGGTCCATGTTGGCGCCCTCGAAGGGCTCGATGTGGTAGGTGACGGTGCGGTCGCGATGGAACATGCCCTTCTCGTCCATGCGGATGAACACCGCCGCGATCTGCAGCAGGGCATCGCCCTGCGGATCGAAACCGCCGGTCTCGACATCCACCACCACCGGCAGATAGCCGCGGAAGCGGCGGTCCATGGCCTGAAAGTCACCTTCACTCATGCCGGGGAGCTTATCACGCCGGGGGCGTGCCGTGCCCGCCGCCGCCCGGTGTCTCGATGCACAGGCGGTCGCCGGCCGCCACCGGGCGCTCCACCTTCGGCGGCAGTTCCTCGCCATTGAGCAGGTTGCGCCCGGCCAGTCCCCACGGCGCATGCCGGCGCGGTTCACCCTGCTTACCG
>JALWNJ010000408.1 GCA_026995955.1 Gammaproteobacteria bacterium | reverse complement strand
CGAGGCCGAGGCCCTGGCCGCCGCCAACAAGCGCATCGGCAACATCCTGCGCAAGGCGCGCGAGGCCGGCGAGGCGATCCCCGAGGCCGTGGACGGTGATCTGCTGCGCGAGGAGGCCGAGCGCGCGCTGGCGCTGGAGGTCGACCGCGTGGCCAATGCCGTGGCCCCGCTGTTCGACGAGGGCGAGTACCAGGCGGCGCTGGAACGCCTGGCCGAGCTGCGCCCGGTGGTGGATCGCTTCTTCGACGAGGTGATGGTGATGGCCGAGGACGCGGCCCTGCGCCGCAACCGCCTGGCCCTGCTGCGGCGCCTGCAGGGACTGTTCCTGGCGGTGGCCGACATCGCCCAGCTGCAGGTCTGAGCCATGGCCCTGCCGGCACTGCTGATCCTCGATCGCGACGGGGTCATCAACGAGGATTCCGACAACTACATCCGCAGCGTGGACCAATGGGTGCCGATCCCCGGCAGCCTGGAGGCCATGGCGCGCCTGCATCGGGCCGGGGTGCCGCTGGCCGTGGCCACCAACCAGTCCGGCATCGCCCGTGGCTACTATGACCTGGCCGAGCTGGAGGCGATGCACGACAAGCTGCGCCGCCTGTTGGCCATGCGCGGCGGCGAGGTGGCCGCCATCGAATACTGCCCGCATGGCCCGGACGATGGCTGCGACTGCCGCAAGCCGTTGCCGGGCATGATCGAGCGCCTGCTGGCGCGTTTCGGCGTGGCGCCGGAGCGGGCGCTGGTGGTGGGGGACTCCGTGCGCGACCTGGAGGCCGCGGCCGCGGCCGGGGTGCCGGCGGTGCTGGTACGCACCGGCAAGGGCGAGCGCAGCCTGGCCAGCGGGCGGGTGCCCGAAGGGGTGCCGGTGTACGACGATCTGGCGGCCTTCGCCGATGCGCTGCTGGGGGAGGAGGCATGAACGCAAGACCGGTGTTGCTGCTGCGGGGGCTGCTGTTCTGGGCCCTGTTCGCGCCCAGCGTGGTGTTCTACGCTACCCTGGCCATCCTCATGCTGCCCCTGCCCTACCTCTGGCGCTATCGGGTGGTGGGCACCTGGGCGGCGCTGGTGCTGTGGTGGCTGCGCGTGACCTGCGGCATCCGTCACGAGGTGCGCGGCCGGGAGAACATCCCCGAGGGGCCGGCCATCGTCATGTCCAAGCACCAGTCCACCTGGGAGACCATCGCCCTGCAGCGCATCTTTCCGCCGCAGGTCTGGGTGCTGAAAAAGGAACTGCTCTATGTGCCCTTCTTCGGCTGGGCGCTGATGGCGCTCGAGGGCATCGCCATCGACCGCGGCGCCGGAAGGCGGGCGGTGGTGGAGCTGGTGCGCCAGGGCCAGCAGCGCCTCGATACCGGGCGCTGGGTGGTCATCTTCCCGGAGGGCACGCGCACCCGCCCCTGCCAGCGTCCGCGCTACAAGATCGGTGGCGCGGTACTGGCCGCCAAGACCGGTTATCCGGTGGTGCCGGTGGCGCACAACGCGGCCGAACACTGGCCGAAGAAGCCGGTGATCAAGTATCCGGGCACCATTCGCGTTTCCATCGGCCCGGTGATCGAGACCCGGGGCCGCAAGGCGGAGGAGATCCTGGCCGAGGTCGAGGCCTGGATCGAGGGGGAGATGCCGCATGTGCTGGAGCACCCCTGCCCGCAGGAAGCGCCAGAAGCGACGGCCTCAGTCGAGGCGCAGTGAGTCCAGCGGCCGGGGCTCGCCGATGAAGTAGCCCTGGGCGTAGTCCACGCCAATGGCCTTGAGCCGTTCCATGATCTGCGCGTTTTCCACGTATTCGGCAATCGACCGGATGCCCATCTCGTGGGCGATGTCGGTGATCGACTCCACCAGCTTGGCGTCGATGTTGTCCTCGGTCAGGGTGCGCACGAACACGCCGTCGATCTTGACGAAGTCCACCGGCAGATTCTTCAGGTAGCCGTAGGACGACATGCCAGTGCCGAAGTCGTCGAGCGAAAAGAGGCAGCCCATCTCCGCCAGTCGCGAGAAGATGTGCTGGGCGTTGATCAGGTTGGCGATGGCCACCGTCTCGGTCACCTCGAAGCACAGCTTGCCCTGCGGCAGGCCGCGCTGGTCGAATTCGTGCACCACGAAGTCGAGGAAGTCGCGCTCGCTCAGCGAATGCCCGGAGAGATTGATGGAGATGTGCCCCAGGCGCTTCAGCCGTTCTCCGCCCTGGCGCTCCATCCAGTCGAACACATGGCGGATCACCCAGCGGTCAATCTGCGGCGTCATGCTGGCGCGCTCGGCCGCGGGCAGGAACTCGCCCGGCTCGATGAGGCGGTCGTCCTCGTCGAGCATCTTCACCAGCACCTCGAAGCTCAGCCCCTCGTCGCTGTCCTGCAGCGGACGGATCTCCTGGTAGAAGAGGCGAAAGCGGTCCTCGTTGATGGCCTCGTTGATGCGGCCCAGCCACAGCATGTCGCCGCGCCGGCGCAGGAAGCCGGTGTCGTCCGGGCGGTAGATCTTGATCTGGTTCTGCCCCGCGTCCTTGGCCGAGTAGCAGGCGGTGTCGCCGGCGCTGAGGATGGCCGAGGCGGAACGGCTGTCGGGGGTGATGGGCACCACACCGATGCTGACGCCGAGCTTGTACTTCTCGCCCTCCCACTCGAAGCGGCAGCTGTTGACCAGGTCGCGGAACTTGGCGGCAATGCGCTCGGCGTACTCCAGATCGCAGTTGAGCAGCAGGATGCCGAACTCGTCGCCACCGAGGCGGGCCAGGGAGTCGCCGCGACGGATCTCCTGCCGGAAGCGGGTGGCCAGGTTGCGCAGCAGCTCGTCGCCGGCGGCATGGCCGCTGTTGTCGTTGATGACCTTGAACTGGTCCAGGTCCAGGAAAAGCAGGGCATGGGTGCGGCCTTCGTGGCGCGCGCTGCCCAGCGCGCGGTTGATGCGGATCAGCAGTTCCGAGCGGTTGATCAGGCCGGTGAGGGTGTCGTGGCTGCTCTGGTACTCGAGCTGCAGGGCCAGCGAGCGCTGGCGGGTGATGTCGCGGAACACGCAGATGGCGCCCACCAGCCGCCCTTCCTGCACCAGCGGATAGATGGCGTACTCGGCGTGGAAGCTGCGCCCGTCGCGGCGCCAGACCAGGATGTCCTCCACCTTCTGCGGCTTGCCGGTGGACAGCACCTGGCCGATGGGGTCGTTGGCCTGCGGCCTGCCGTCCTCGTCGCGCCCGTGGATCAGTTCGAACACATTGCGGCCGAGGAGCTGTTGCCGACCGTAGCCCAGCAGCTCCTGCGCGGCGCGGTTGACGAAGGTGCAGTTGCCGTACTTGTTGACGGCGTAGATGCCCTCGCCGGCGGAGTCCAGCAGCAGCTGCAGGCGGCGGTTTTCGCGCTTGAGTTCGTCGCGTCCCAGGGTGCGCTCGGTGACATCGGTGACGAAGAAGTACAGGAACTGGCGCCCCTCGTGGTCGCCGAGATGGCCACGGAACAGCAGCTCCAGAGTATCGCCGTGACGGTTGCGCTGGCGCAGCCGGCCCTCCGCCTGGCCCTGTTCCACCACCTGGCGCAGGAAGGCGCGCACATCGGCTTCGCTCTGGCCGCTGCGCAGGTCGATCAGGCTGTGCTCCAGCAGCACCGGTTCCTTCTGGTCGAGGATCTCGCAATAGGTGGCATTGACCTGCCGGATGTTGCCCGCCAGGTCAGTGATGACGAAGCCCTCCGGCAGGCCGTTGTACACCAGCCGCAGCAGGTAGTCCTGATCGTCCTCGGCGCCGTGGGTGCTGTCCTGGACCACGCTCACCGAACTGAGCAGGCTGCGCGGGCTGCCGTCCTCGGCGGGGATGATGCGCCCGCGCGAGCGCACCAGCACCACGGTGCTGTCGGGCCGTATGAGACGGAAGAACTCCTCGCAGGGTTCGCCGCGCCGGTAGGCGCGCAGTACCGCGTTGCGCAGGTCGCGGCGATCCTCGGGGTGGATGTGGCGCACGAATTCGTCAAAGTCGAGCCCGGCCGCCCGCTCCGGGCTCAGGCCCATCAGGTCCGCCATCTGCTCCGACAGCACCAGCCGGTTTTCGGCAAAGCCCCATTCCCAGGTGGCGCTTCCCTGCAGGCTGGCCATGGTCAGCGTGTCCTGTTCGGTCATGGGGCCGGGCGCACCTCTGCACGAGTGTTCAACGATACCGTTGATGATAGGCGTTTGGTCCCGTCTTTGCATCTCATTGACGGCCAAGGGCGCAAAGGGGTATAAAATCGGGTTTTCCCGCCCATGGACACGGCAGCGCACAGCCAATGAGCGACTACAACGAGAAGGTCATCATCAAGGGCCTGACCCGGGACGGCAAGCGTTTCCGCCCCAGCGACTGGGCCCAGCGCCTGACCAACGCCGTGGCCTCCATCGGCCCCAACAACCGCATCATCTACCATCCCAATGTCAGCATGGCGGTGATCGAGGGGGTGAGCGCGGTGGTCATCGACCGCAGCATGGCGGCCTCCGACCCGCGCCTGTTCGAGTTCCTGATCGATTTCGCCCGCAGCAACGAGCTGCAGGTGGAGAACCTGCCGGAGGACTGAGCACGGTTGCCCGGCAACGCGCCCGGCTATGGATACGACAAGGCCCCGCGATGCGGGGCCTCGTTCGTGATGCAGAGGGCGCGCTTCAGGCGGTCTCTTCCGGCCAGTTCTTGATGTAGTTCTTCATGATGCGGTTTTCGAAGCTCACCTGGTCGAGCAGGGCGTTGAGCAGGTCGCCGTTGGAGACGACGCCCACCAGCTTGCCGTCCTCGAGGATGGGCAGGTGGCGGATGCGGCGTCCCAGCTTGTTGTCGAACATCAGGTTCATGGCATCCTCGACCTTGCAGCTGGCGTCACAGGTGACCACCTCGCTGGCCATGATGGCGCGCACCTTGAGGTTGGGCAGCTCGTCGAGGTGGTTGTTGACCGCGAACAGCACATCGCGTTCGGTGATGATGCTCACCAGCTGACCCTCTTCCACCACCGGCAGCGAACCGATGCGGTGCTGCATCATCAGCGCCACGGCATCGACCAGGCTGGCATCGGGGGTAATGGTGATCAGGCGTCCGCCCTTGGCATTGAGAAAGGTCTTGATGTCCATGCGCAGGCTCTCTGGGCAATATCAGGAACTCGTAATTTAGCACACCCGCGGGGGCAGCGGGCAAGCGACGGATTCAGTCCGACAGCGCGGCCTGCAGGAAGGGCGGCAGGGCCAGCGCCCCCTGGTGTACCCCGAGACTGTAGTAGCGGGTCGCAAACGGCGGCCGGGCCGCCGCCTCGCTGCGGATGAGCTCCGGGGCCGCGTCACGGCCGGCCAGCGTCGCCGACCACCAGCCGGAGGGGTACACCGGCTGCGGGAAGTGCAGCGTGCGCGCGGCGGCGAAGCCGGCGGCGCGCAGTTCGTCGTGCACGCCGCGGATGATGCTGTCGGCGTGCAGAAGCGGCGATTCGGTCTGCTGCACCAGCAGCCCGCCCGGCGCCAGGGCCCGCCGGCAGCTGGCGTAGAATTCGCGCCGGAACAGCCCCTCGGCCGGGCCCACCGGGTCGGTGCTGTCGATGATGACGACATCCAGGCTGGCCTGCGGCCGGGCCGCCATCCAGCGGATGCCATCCTCGAAGCGCAGTTCGGCGCGCGGATCGTCGTTGGCTTCGCACAGCTCCGGGAAGTACTGCTCCGCAAGGCGGGTGACACGCTCGTCGATCTCCACCTGCACGCAGTGCTCGACCTCCGGGTGCCGCAGCACCTCGCGCAGGGTGCCACAGTCGCCGCCGCCGATGATCGCCACCCGGCGCGGGGCCGGATGCGAGAACAGGGCCGGGTGGCTCATCATCTCGTGATAGACGAAGTTGTCGCGCGAGGTCAGCATGATGCAGCCGTCGATCACCATCAGCCGGCCCCAGTGGGTGGTGTCCCAGATGGCGATGTGCTGATAGGCGCTGCGTTCCTCGTGCAGCAGGGCGCGCACGCGCAGCCCGATGGCGCAGCCCTCGGCGTCGTAGAACTCGGTAAACCAGTCTTTGTCCGGCATGCAGTACTCCGCGGGCTGCCCGCTGTCGGCAAAGCCGCTATCATAACGAGTATTCCCCGCAGCCGGCCAGCCGCCCATGAACGACAGCGTCATCGAACAGGTCGCCCGCCAGTACAACCTGTCGGGCTGGTCCGAGGACCTGTTCCGCATCGACGATCGGGGACGCCTGTGCCGCGACGGCGTGGCCCTGAGCGGGATCCTCGATGCGCTGCGCGCCAGGGGCTACGACACTCCCATCCTGCTGCGTTTCCACGATGTGTTGGAGGCCCGTCTGCAGCGCCTGCAGGCCGCCTTCGACGCGGCCCGCGCACGCCACGGCTATGCCGCCGACTATGCCCCGGTGTATCCGATCAAGGTCAATCAGCAGCGCAGCGTGGTGGCGCGTCTGCAGGCGGCCGGCGGCGGCCGCCTGGGGCTGGAGTGCGGCAGCAAGGCCGAGCTGCTGGCGGTGCTGGCCATGAGCCCGCCCGGCGGCACCGTGATCTGCAATGGCTACAAGGACCGCGAATACATCCGGCTGGCACTCGCCGGGCGTAGGCTCGGGCTGAAACCCTGGATCGTCGTCGAAAAGCCCTCGGAGCTGGAACTGGTGCTGCAGGAATCGAGCGCGCTGGACATCGAACCGCTGCTCGGCGTGCGGGTGCGGCTCGCTACCCTTGGCGAGGGCAAGTGGCAGAACAGCGGGGGCGAGTTCTCCAAGTTCGGGCTCTCGGCGGCCCAGCTCATGGCCCTGTGCGAACGGCTGCGCGCGGCCGGCCGGCTCCATCATCTGCGCCTGATGCACTTTCACATGGGGTCGCAGCTCGCCAATCTCGCCGACATCCGCCGCGGCCTGCGCGAGGCAGCGCGGCATCATGCCGAACTGCGCCGGCTGGGGGCGCCGATCGAGGTGCTGGATGTTGGCGGCGGCCTGGGGGTGGACTACGAAGGCACCCGATCGCGCAGCTTCTGCTCCATGAACTACCGCCTCGAGGACTACGCCGAGACGGTGGTGGCGACCCTGGCCGAGGGTTGCCGTCGTCATGGCCTGCCCCAGCCGGCGCTCATCACCGAGGCCGGCCGCGCCATGACCGCCCATCATGCCGTGCTCGTCACCTCTGTCATCGATCGCGAGGTGGCCGAGTCGACGCTGCCGCCCGAGCCGGGGCCGGAGGCGCCGGCGCAGCTGCGCGGCCTGTGGCAGCTGCTGCAGGACGACGACATGCTGGCCGACGAACGCCATGCCACGGCCCGCGACCAGCTCGAGGAGCTGGAGCTGGCCTACAGTGACGGGCGCGCGGGGCTGGCCGAGCGTGCCGCCGCCGAGGCCTTGTACCGGGCCATCTGCGCACGCATCCTGGCGCAGGGCGGGGGGCTGGACGCGACCCTGCGCGATGCCCTGCAGCTGCGTCTGGCGGACAAGCTGTTCTGCAACTTCTCCGTGTTCCAGTCGGTGCCGGATGTGTGGGCCTTCGACCAGATCTTTCCCATCGTCCCTCTGCGGCGCCTGGACGAGCGGCCCACCCGCCGCGCCGTGCTGCAGGATCTTACCTGCGATTCCGACGGCCACATCGAGCACTATGTCGACGGCGCCGGCATCGAGCGCAGCCTGCCGGTACACGAGACCGCGCCGGGCGAGGACTATCCGCTCGGCATCTTCATGGTCGGCGCCTACCAGGAGATCCTGGGCGATCTGCACAACCTGTTCGGCGACACCCATGCCGCCGATGTGCGCGTGCAGGGTGACGACTGGACCCTGCTGGGCGTGGAACCCGGGGACTGCGTCGCGGAATTGCTGCGCATCGTGCACTACGATGTGGATCGGTTGCGTGCCCGCCTGCGGCAACTGGCCGCGGACGATGCCGCCCTGGCGCGCATCCTCGAGCAGGGGCTGGACGGCTATACCTACCACGAGGACCTGCAGTCCAGTAAACTCGGGGCTTTGGAACGGCGCGACGGACGCGCCCGGCAAGAGGGATCGCTGTGATGTACAGCCTGACCGCCATCGTTTTCCTGGCCGGCGTGGGGCTCATGGCCCTGGGCAGCCTGATGCTGCTGGTGCGCGCCTTTCGCTGGCGCCTGGTCTGGGGGCTGGCCCTGCTGGTGCCGGTGGTGGGCCTGCTGGCCTTTGCCATCGTGCACTGGAAGATGGCCCGCAACGGCGTGCTGACCCTGATCCTCGGCTTCCTGCTCGCCCTGGCCGGACTGTGGGGCGGCGCCGACCGTGAGCTGGGGCTGGATCGGCTGTTCCTCGAATCCCCGGTGGCCGAGAAGCTCCCGGTGGACAGGGAAAAGGTCGAGGCCCTGCTGGAGAAACGGCCGGGCGAGGTGGAGGTGCCCAACGAGGCCGAGGCGCGCGCGCTGGGCATCGATACCGAGAAGAGCCTGGAGGAGGTCGAGGCCGAGGAGGCGGCCAGGCCGCTCAGCGAGATCGTCCCCGAGCCCTCGCCCGATGCCGTGCCCGAGTCCAGGGCGCCGAAGATGAGCTGGCAGCCGGTGTCGCGCAAGCGTCTCGACCAGTATCTTGGCAGCCCGTTGCGGGTCTACCTGCTCGATGGCAAGCGCTATGACGGCATCCTCGAACGCCTGAGCAAGAGAGGCGATTCGCTGGTCCTGCGCCGGCGTCTCTGCGGTGGCGAGGTGGCCTACGAATATCCCTTTGCCCCGGGAGAGGGGCTGGAGGTGTGGGCCCCGCATGGCACCGTGCCGCCGCCGGAGGAGGAGCGCCCGGCCCCGGGCGAGGTGCCGCCGCGTTTCCTGCCGCCCGGTCAGAAGCCGGCTCCGCCCGCATCCGACGACAAGGCTCCGCCGGCAGCAGCCGACGCCGCTGCGGCCACCGGAGCCGATGTGGACAGCGCCACCGCCGAGACCGTCCCGCAAGCCGTGCCGGCAGAGTCGCCTGCCGCTCCCCAGGCTGGCGTCAGCGCGGATGCGGCTACCCCCGTGGCCGAGACGGCGAGCGCGCCGGCCTCCGCTCCGGCAGGCCGTACTACGGCGACCGCCGTCCCGGCGCCGCCGGCCAGTGACCAGCCCGACCCGGCAGGCGGCGATGCCGCCCCGCAGGCCGGTACCAGCGAGCCCAGTCCCTGACCATGCAGTGTTTCGTCTATCGCAGCAGCCGCAAGGCAGATACCTATGTCTATCTGCCGCGGCGTGATGATTTTTCCGACATCCCCGAGGAGCTGATGCGCATCCTCGGCCGGCTCGAGTTCGCGCTCGAGTTCGAGCTGACGCCCGAGCGCAAGCTGGCCCAGGAAGACCCGGTGCAGGTCCTCAGGAGCCTGCAGGAACGCGGCTTCCACCTGCAGATGCCGCCGCAGAACGAAACGCCGCTGTAGGCCGCCCTGTACGGTTGTGATGCGTTTCGCATCCTGCCGCCATCGGCCTGCTAGGATTGGGGAAAACAGAACGGACCCGCAGAGTCCGCAACGGAAACCACCAGACCGGAGACAGCATGCCGAGCACCATCGACACCCAGACCATGAC
>JALWNJ010000407.1 GCA_026995955.1 Gammaproteobacteria bacterium | reverse complement strand
CATTGTAGGGGTGGAAGCCGTCCACGTCCTTGTCCGGGTGGATGCGCTCGATGATGCGTTCCGGGTCGATGTGCGCCGGCAGCGGCAGTTGCACCAGGATGCCGTCGATGGCGGGATCGGCGTTGAGTTCGTCGATCAGCGCCAGCAGGGCGTCCTCGGCGGTGTCGGCCGGCAGGTCGTGGCTGCGCGACACGAAACCCACCTCGTCGCAGGCGCGACGCTTGTTGCGCACATAGACCTGCGAGGCCGGGTCGCTGCCGACCAGGATCACGGCCAGCCCCGGCGGGCGCAGGCCGGCCTGGACCCGGGCGGCGACGGCCTCGCGGACCTCGGAGCGGACTTGTGCGGCGATGGCCTTGCCATCGATGATGCGGGCGGTCATGGGGCGCTCGACTGGCTGCTTGCGGGAGCGCGGATTTTCCCATGTCCGGCGGGGGTTTCACAAGCGCGACCGGTGATTGCTGCGGATGCTCGGAGCGTGACCGGCGGCCCTTCGCAGCCCCCGGCGTTCTTGCTAAGATGCGGACATCATTCAGCGGCCCCCAGGCGCCGCCCCGGGCGGGGCCGGCGGACAGGGAGCGGGGCCCGAGCAGCGGCGAAACGAATACATGCGTCTGAGCAAGATCAAGCTCGCCGGGTTCAAGTCCTTCGTGGACCCGACCACCATCGAGCTGCCCCACAATCTGGTCGGCATCGTCGGCCCCAATGGCTGCGGCAAGTCGAACACCATCGACGCCGTGCGCTGGGTGATGGGCGAGTCCTCCGCCAAGCACCTGCGCGGCGATTCCATGGCCGATGTCATCTTCAGCGGCTCCAGCGCCCGCAAGCCGGTGGGCAAGGCCTCGGTGGAGCTGGTGTTCGACAACAGCGACGGCTCGCTGGGCGGCCAGTGGGCCAAGTACAACGAGATCTCCATCCGGCGGCAGGTGACCCGTGACGGTCAGTCGCAGTACTACCTCAACGGAACCAAGTGCCGCCGGCGCGACATCACCGACATCTTCCTCGGCACCGGCCTGGGGCCGCGCAGCTACGCCATCATCGAGCAGGGCATGATTTCGCGCCTGATCGAGGCCAAGCCGGAGGAGCTGCGCATCTATCTGGAGGAGGCCGCGGGCATTTCCAAGTACAAGGAGCGCCGGCGCGAGACGGAGAACCGCATCCGCCACACGCGCGAGAACATGGACCGCCTGAACGACCTGCGCGAAGAGATCGAGAAACAGCTCAACCACCTGCAGCGGCAGGCGCGCACGGCGGAGAAGTTCAAGGAATACAAGGCCCAGGAACGGCGGCTGCGGGCCGAGCTCATCGCCCTGCGGTTGCAGGCCCTGGGCGCCGAACAGGAAGCCGGCGAGCGCGCCCTGGCCGAGGCCGAGACCGCGGGGCAGGCGGTCAGGGCCCGCCTGCGTGCCCTGGAGGCGCAAGTGGAGAAGGACCGCGAGGCCCATGTCGAGGCCAACGAGGCCTTCAACGAGGTGCAGGGGCGATTCTACGGCATCGGCAGCGACATCTCCCGCCTCGAACAGTCGATCCAGCATGCGCGTGAGATGCGTCAGCGTCAGCAGAACGAACGCCGCGAACTGCAGCAGCAGCTCGAATCGGCCGAGCGGCTGTCGGCCGAGGATCGGCAACGGCTCGAGGCACTTAAGAACGAGATCGAGGCGCTGTCGCCCGAGCACGAGGAGGCCGTGCGGCTGCGCGACGCGGCTCAGGAGGCGCTGGCCGAGGCCGAGGCCGAGATGGCCCGCTGGCAGGCGGCCTGGGAGGACTTCAACCGCCGTGCCGCCGAGCCCAGCCAGCAGGCCCAGGTGGAGCGGGCGCGGATGGAGGCGCACGAACGCCAGATCGCGCAGATCGACGAGCGTCGTCGCCGGCTCGAGGAGGAGCTGTCGCGGTTGGCCGCAAATGCCGACGATGCCGAGCTGGAGGCGCTGGCGGCACGGGCCGCCGAGGCCGAGGCGCTGACCGGCGAGCGCCAGCGGCACATCGAGGCCCTGCTGGAGCGCATCGAGACGCAGCGCGAGGAGAACCGCAACCTCAATCGCCGGCTGGACGAGCAGCGCAGTGCCCAGCAGCGCGACCGCGGCCGCCTGGCCTCGCTCGATGCGCTGCAGCAGGCGGCCATGGCCGAGAGTGGGGATCAGGACTGGCCGGAGCGCA
>JALWNJ010000406.1 GCA_026995955.1 Gammaproteobacteria bacterium | reverse complement strand
ATTCCACACCGGCCTGGTGTCGGAACGCGAGACGCCGAGGATGGCCACTTCGGGGGCGTTGACGATGGGCGTGAAGGCCGTGCCGCCAATGCCGCCGAGGCTGGAGATGGTGAAACAGCCGCCGCTCATGTCGGCCGGGCCGAGCTGGCCCTTGCGCGCCTTGCCGGCCACCTCGCGCAGCTCGGTGGACAGCTCGATGATGGACTTCTGGTCCACATCGCGGATCACCGGCACTACCAGCCCGTTGGGGGTGTCCACCGCCACGCCGATGTGGAAGTACTTCTTGAGGATCAGTTCCTCGCCGTTCGGCGCCAGCGAACTGTTGAAGCGCGGATGGCGCTTCAGCGCGGCCACCACCGCCTTCATGATGAAGGCCAGTGGCGTGATCTTGATGCCCTGGTCGCTGTACTCGGCATTGAGCTGCTTGCGGAAGGCCTCGAGTTCGGTGATGTCGGCCTCGTCGAACTGGGTGACATGCGGGATGTGCACCCAGTTGCGGTGCAGGAACTCGCCGGTGAGGCGATTGATGCGAGTGAGCTTCTGCGTCTCGATCTCGCCGAACTGGGAGAAGTCGATCTCCGGCATCGGTGCCACGCCCAGCGGCGCGCCACCTGCGGCCGGTGCCGCTGCAGGGGCGCCGGAAGACAGCGCCTGCTTGACGAAGTTCTGCACGTCTTCCTTGAGGATGCGGCCCTTGGGCCCGGTTCCCTGCACCCGCGACAGGTCCACCCCCAGCTCGCGGGCGAAGCGGCGCACCGCCGGGCTGGCATGAGCTAGGCGGAAGCCGGCCTCGTCCACCGTGCCGGCCGGCGGCGGCGCCGGCTTGGGAATCTCGGGGATGGGCGCATCGGGGGCTTTCGGCGCCGGGGCCGGTTCGGCGGCGGGCGCGTCGGCCTCCTTGGCGGGCGCCTCCGGCGCGCCTGGCGCCTCTGCCACCGGTGCCGCGCTTTCCGCCACGCCCTCGGCCGGCTCCAGCAGCAGCAGCAGGTCGCCCTCGTTGACGCGATCGCCGACCTGGACCTTCACTGCCTTGACCACGCCGCCCTCCGGCGCCGGGATCTCCATCGAGGCCTTGTCGGACTCGACGGTGATCAGGGAGTCATCGGGCTGAATGTGGTCGCCGGGTGAGACCAGCACCTCGATGACCTCGACATCCTTGAAGTCACCGATGTCGGGTACTCGGATTTCCTTCACGCTCATGCTCTGGCCCTCACAGGTACTGCGGATCGGGACGCTCGGTGTCGATGCCGTACTTGCGGATGGCATCGTCCACCTTGCCGGCCGGCAGGTTGCCCTCGTCGGCCAGCGCCTTGAGCGCGGCCACCACCACATGGTAGCGGTTGACCTCGAAGTGACGGCGCAGGTTCACGCGCATGTCGGAACGGCCGTAGCCGTCGGTGCCCAGCACCTCGTAGCGCATCGGCACCCACTCGCGGATCTGGTCGGCGAAGGCCTTCATGTAGTCGGTGGCGGCAATGGCCGGGCCACGGCGCCCCTTGAGGCACTGGGTGACATAGGGCACGCGGGCGTCCTCCAGCGGGTGCAGGCGGTTCCAGCGGTCGATGGAGAGTGCCTCGCGCCGCAGCTCGGTGAAGCTCGGCACGCTCCAGATGTCGCTGTCCACGCCCCAGTCCTCGGCCAGCAGGTCGGCCGCGGCGATGACCTCGCGCAGGATGGTACCGGAGCCCAGCAGCTGCACCTTGCGCTTCTTCTTGCCGCCGCTGCGGAACAGGTACATGCCCTTGATGATGCCCTTCTCCACCCCCTTCGGCATGGCCGGCTGGGGGTAGTTCTCGTTCATCACCGTGATGTAGTAGAAGACGTTCTCCTGCTCCTTGAACATGCGGCGCAGGCCTTCCTGCACGATCACCGCCAACTCGTAGGCGAAGGTCGGGTCGTAGCTGATGCAGCTCGGAATGGTGCTGGCCAGGATGTGGCTGTGGCCGTCGTCGTGCTGCAGGCCCTCGCCGGCCAGGGTGGTGCGCCCGGCGGTGGCGCCGAGCAGGAAGCCGCGCGCCTGGATGTCGCCGGCCAGCCAGGCGAGATCGCCGATGCGCTGGAAGCCGAACATGGAATAGAAGATGTAGAACGGCACCATGTTGACGCCGTGGTTGCTGTAGGCGGTGCCGGCGGCAATCCAGGACGAGAAGGCCCCGGCCTCGTTGATCCCTTCCTCCAGGATCTGGCCGGACTTGTCCTCCTTGTAGAACATCACCTGGTCCTTGTCCTGCGGCACGTAGAGCTGACCCACGGCGCTGTAGATGCCGAGCTGGCGGAACATGCCCTCCATGCCGAAGGTGCGCGCCTCGTCGGGGACGATGGGCACGATGTACTTGCCGATCTTCTTGTCGCGCGTGAGCAGGGTGAGCAGGCGCACGAAGGCCATGGTGGTGGACATCTCGCGGTCGCCCGAGCCCTCCAGCAGCGGCTGGAAGGCAGACAGCGCCGGGATCTCCAGCGGCGCGGCTAGGTTCTTGCGCACCGGGACGTAGCCGCCCAGCGCCTCGCGGCGCTCGCGCAGGTACTTCATCTCCGGGCTGTCCTCGGCCGGGCGGTAGTAGCGCAGCTGCTTCACGTCCTCGTCGGAGAGCGGGATGTGGAAGCGGTCGCGGAAGGCCAGCAGCGCCTCGTCGTCGATCTTCTTCTTCTGGTGCGCGCCCATCTGCGCCTCGCCACCGGCGGCCCCCAGGCCATAGCCCTTGACCGTCTTGGCCAGGATCACGGTGGGCTGGCCCTTGTGCTTCATGGCGGCGTCGTAGGCGGCATAGACCTTGTGCGGGTCGTGGCCGCCGCGGTTCAGGCGCCAGATGTCGGCATCCGACATGTTGGCCACCATCTCCTTCAGCTCCGGATACTTGCCGAAGAAGTGCTCGCGCACATAGGCGCCGTCCTTGGACTTGTAGTTCTGGTAGTCGCCGTCGACGGCCTCCATCATGCGCTTGCGCAGCAGGCCCTTGTGGTCGCGCGCCAGCAGCGGATCCCAGTAGGACCCCCAGATGACCTTGATCACGTTCCAGCCGGCGCCACGGAAGATGCCCTCCAGCTCCTGGATGATCTTGCCGTTGCCGCGCACCGGGCCATCGAGGCGCTGCAGGTTGCAGTTGACCACCCAGATGAGGTTGTCGAGCTGCTCGTTGCCGGCGCGGGTGATGGCGCCCAGGGTCTCCGGCTCGTCGGTCTCGCCGTCGCCGATGAAGCACCACACCTTGCGCCCCTCGGTCTTGGCCAGGCCGCGGTGCTCCATGTACTTCATGAAGCGTGCCTGGTAGATGGACTGGATCGGCCCCAGGCCCATGGACACGGTGGGGAACTGCCAGAAGTCCGGCATCAGCCGCGGGTGCGGATAGGAGGGCAGCCCCTTGCCGTCCACCTCCTGGCGGAAGTGATCGAGCTGCTCCTCGTCGAGGCGCCCCTCGACATAGGCGCGGGCATAGATGCCGGGCGAGGAATGGCCCTGGAAGTAGATCAGGTCACCGCCGTGCTCGTGGGTGGGCGCGCGCCAGAAGTGGTTGAAGCCGACGTCGTACAGCGTGGCGATGGAGGCGAAGGTGGCAATGTGGCCGCCCAGCTCGCTGCTCTTGCGATTGGCCTTGACCACCATGGCCACCGCGTTCCAGCGGATAATGGCGCGGATGCGCTGCTCCAGCGTCGGGTCGCCGGGCAGCGGCGGCTCCAGATGCGGCGGGATGGTGTTCACATAGGCGGTGGTCGCCGCATAGGGCAGGTTGACGCCCGAGCGGCGCGCCTCGTCGATGAGCTGCTCCACGAGGAAGTGCGCCCGCTCCGGGCCCTCGTGCTGGATCACCGCCCGCAGGGCCTCGATCCATTCCTCGGTTTCGGTCGGATCCGGGTCGTTGACGACCTGGCTGATGTCACTGGCCATCTGTCTTTGCCTCACCGGCCCGCCTGGGGCCTTTTGCTGAACCTGGGCGCAATGTAGGCGATACCCCTGCCCGGGTCAAGAAAAATCGACCCGATTTTGTCATGCATGATTTTTTGTATTTGTTTTTCAATTAGTTGCAGAACGAGAATAATTTTTGCCCTGCCACCCTCTCCTTCCACCCACGCCTGTCGTGCTTGAACCACTGCCCCCGGATGTGCCACAGTGCAGTCAGGTTTTGCACCGGTCCGGCCCATGCAGCAGATCGAACTCATCCGTCCCGACGACTGGCACCTGCACCTGCGCGATGGCCCCGTGCTGGCCGATGTGGTGCCGCCCACCGCACGCCGCTTCGCCCGCGCCATCGTCATGCCCAACCTGCGCCCGCCGGTCACCACCGTGGCCCAGGCAGCGGCCTACCGCGAGCGCATCCTGGCCGCGGTGCCCGAGGGGCTCGACTTCGAGCCGCTGATGACCCTGTACCTCACCGACAACACCCCGCCGGACGAGATCCAACGCGCCCGGGACTCCGGTTTCGTGCACGCGGTCAAGCTGTATCCGGCCGGGGCCACCACCAATTCCGATGCCGGCGTCACTGACCTGGCGCGTGTGTATCCGGTGCTGGAAGCCATGCAGGAGGCGGATCTGCCCTTCCTGGTGCATGGCGAGGTCACCGACCCCGAGGTGGACGTGTTCGACCGCGAGGCGCGCTTCATCGAGCGCGTGCTGGAGCCGTTGCGCCGTGACTTCCCGGAGCTGCGCATCGTCTTCGAGCACATCACCACCCGGGAGGCGGCCGACTTCGTGCGCGAGGGCGGCGAACGCATCGCCGCCACCATCACGCCCCAGCACCTGCACTACAACCGCAACGCCATCCTCGCCGGGGGCATCCGGCCGCATTACTACTGCCTGCCGGTGCTCAAGCGCGAGACCCATCGCCAGGCGCTGGTGGCGGCCGCCACCTCCGACAATCCGCGCTTCTTCCTCGGTACCGACAGCGCCCCGCACCGACGCGAGCACAAGGAGACCGCCTGCGGCTGCGCCGGCATGTACTCCGCGCCGGCGGCACTGGAGCTGTATGCCGAGATCTTCGAGGACGCCGGCGCGCTGCACCGACTGGAGGCCTTCGCCAGCCTCAACGGGCCCCGCTTCTACGGCCTGCCGGTGAACGGCACGCGCATCCGCCTGGTACGGGAGGACTGGACCCTGCCCGAGCGCCTGCCGCTGGGCGGACACGAGGTGGTGCCGATGCGCGCCGGAGAGACCCTGCGCTGGAGGCTGGCCGACTGATGCCACGCCTGCTGTCGGTCGTCGAGTCGCCGACCCATCCGGACTGCAGCGCGGCCTATCGCGCCCTGGGACTGGAGGTGGAAACTGTGACCTCTATCCGCAAGGCCGTCGCCGCGGTCAAGCGCCGACCGCCCGATGTGGTGGTGGCGGAGTTCTTCTACGGCTACGGCAACAACTATGCCGGCGTGAACCTGGGCAATCTGGACACCCTGCTCGCCACCCTGCGCAGCAAGGCGCCGCAGGCGCGCACGGTGGTGATGGTGGACAAAGGAGAACGGCGCTGGGCAGAGCAGCTGGCCACGCTGTACCCGGTCGCGCACATCCTGGAGCAGCCGGTGGACTGCGCCGCCCTGAACGCGGCAGTGGAGGCCGTGCTGCCGTGATCGGCTGGCTGCGGGACCGCTTCCGCGGCCGCATGCCCCGGCGCATGGACGCGGTGCCCGATCGCCTGCCCCCCTGCGCCCATGGCGGCAACTGCGTGTGCAGCGAACACCCCGACGCCGCGGGTTTCGTGCCGCCGCTCGTCGTCGACGACGATCCCCGCGCGGTGCTGGTGTGGCTCGCCGGGCGCCTGCGCCGTACGCCGCGCTGCCGCATCCGCCTGCAGACCGTAGACTACCTGCACGCGGAGTGCGAGAGCCGGCTGTTCGGTTTCGTCGATGACCTGGAACTGCGCGTGGACAAGGAACAGGGCGTGATCCAGGCGCGCTCGGCCGCGCGCCTGGGGCGCTGCGACTTCGGCGTCAACCGTCGTCGCGTCGCCTGGCTGCGGGGTCTGCTGACTCCTCCTCGCAGCGACTGAACTCCCCCTCGATCACCCGGCCGCCCGCCACGCCGGCCTCACTGGCCGGGCCAGCGCCCGGCACCGGGCCCGCGGGCCCGAATCCGGCCCCCACCTGCCAGCGCCCCGAGGCCATCAGACGCCGGATCAGCAGTGCCCGCACGGCCGGCACCAGCAGCAGGAAACCCAGCGTGTCGGTGACGAATCCCGGCGTCAGCAGGAAGGCACCGGCCAGCATCAGCAGCATCCCCTCCAGCAACTCGCCGGCCGGCAGCACGCCACGCGCAAGCTGCTCCTGAGCCCGCATCCAGGTACGCAGGCCCTGGCTGCGCAGCAGGCCCACCCCGATGACCGCGGTGAGCACCACCAGGATCACCGTGGGCAGGGCGCCGATCACGGCGCCCACCTGGATCAGGACATAGATCTCCACCAGGGGAACGAGCAGGAAAAAGAGATAGAGCAGGGGCATGGAAACCATCCGGTGCGGCAACATGGGCTTGGACCAGGAAAGAGACCCGGGGTTCGGCTGTGGCGGCCACCGGCCCTTTCGCCTATCATGGTCGGATACAACGACAACATCATACCACCTGCCAGAGGCGCCACCGACCCGACCGGAGCAAAACGACATGCGCCAGTGGACGAGCCTCCTACTCTTCGGCCTGCTGTTCAGCCTGCCGCTCGCAGCCGGCCAGACCCGCGATCCGGAAACGCATTTCTTCCAGGACACCTTCGGCGACTTTCGCGAGGAGCTCGAAACGGCCCGCGAGGAAGGCAAGGCCGGCGTGCTGATCTTCTTCGAACTGGACGAGTGCCCCTTCTGCCACCGCATGAAGCAGACCGTGCTCAACCGGCCCGAGGTACAGAACTGGTACCGTAGGCACTTCCGTATCTTCAAGGTCGACATCGAGGGCGACACCGAGATCACCGACTTCGAGGGCCGCACCATGAAGGCCAAGGACTTCGCCTTTCGCGTGCACCGGGTGCGCGCCACACCGGTGTTCGCCTTTTTCGATCTCGATGGCAAGCGGGTTTTCCGCTACACCGGCGCCACCTCGGGCCCCGAGGAGTTCATGTGGATGGGCGAATACGTGGTGGGCAGGCATTACGAAAAGATGCCCTTCACGCGCTTCAAGCGCATGAAACGCAAGGAGGCGCGGCAGCGCCCATGATACGGCTTGCCGGCACTTTGCTGGCCGCAGTCCTGCTGCTGCCATCGTTGCCCCATGCCGCGCCCCTGCCGGAGCCCCTGACGCTGGGCCAGGCCCTGGCGCTCGCCGATGCCCATCACCCGCTGCTGGAACGCGCCCGGGCCGAGCTGGAGGCAGCCCGGGCCGAGCTCCTGCAGGCCGACAGCAGCGACGACCTCGAGGTGCGCGCCGAACTCGAGGCCCGTTGGGTAAAGCCACCGACCTTCGCGCCGCAGAGCAACGATGACAGCCGCGCGCGCCTCCGTGTGGACAAGCGTCTGTACGACTTTGGCCGCACCGAGCACCGCGTCGCCGCCGCCCGCCTCGACACGGAGGGCCGCCGCACCCTGCTGGAGCTGTCGCGGCGCAAGCTGCGGCTGCAGGTCATGCAGCGCTTCTTCGAGGTACTGCTCGCCGACCTGGAGTTCGCCCGCGACAACGAGGAGATGGCCGTGGTCTTCGTGCGCCTGGACAAGGCGCGCAAGAAGAACGAACTGGGGCAGCTCTCCGACATCGATCTGCTGGCCCTGGAAACGCGCTATCAGGAGATACGCAGCAAGCGCTACCGCTCCGAGGCACGACAACGCCTGGCAAGACAGCGGCTGGCCCTGCTGCTGGGCCGCCCCGAGGACCTGCCCGACACGCTGGCGCCGCCGGTGCTGGACAACGACCGGCCGCTGCCGGAGTACGAGGAACTGGTGCGCAGGGCCCTGGCCGACAACCCCGAACTCCAGGCCCTGCGCGCACAGCTCGATGGCGCCGCCAAACGGCTCGAGGCGGCACGGGCCAGCGACCGCCCGGTGGTCACCGGACGCATGGAGGCCACTCACTACCAACGCTCCTTTGGATACCGCGATCCTTTCCGGGCCTCGCTGGCCATCGACATCCCGCTGTACACCGGTGATCGCAGTCGTGCCGAGGAGGCCGATGCCTGGGCCCGGCTGCACAGCCTGCAGGCCCGGCTGAAGGAAGCGGAGCTGACGCTGCGCGAGCAGCTGCTCGACAGCTGGCAACGGGTACAGACCCTCAAGGCCCAGCGCGACCAGGCAGACACCAACCGCGACTACCGCGAGCTGTACCTCGACCGCAGCCGTACGCGCTACGAACAGGAACTGACCACCGACCTGGGCGATGCCATGGTACGCCAGAGCGAGGCGCGGCTGCTTTCCAGCCGTACCGAATTCGAACTGGCACTGGCCTGGGCCACGCTGGACCTGCTGACCGGCAGGGAGCCCGGCGCCGGCCTGCTTCCCGGTGACGACCACCGGGCCAGCCCACCAGACTCCGCGGGGGACACGCCATGATGCGACTTCGACTGACGACCGCTTTACTGCTTCTGCCCCTTGCCCTGCCGGTCCTGGCCGCGGAGGTGCCGGCGCGGATCGTCGGCGGCGTGCCTCTGGCGCTGGGCCTGCCCGGCAGCGGCCGGGTGACGGAAGTGAAGGTCACCCCCGGCCAGCAGGTGCAGCCCGGACAGACCCTGCTGTGTCTCGACCGGGCCGTGGCCCGCGCCCGCGTGGCCGCGGCCGAACAGGCCCTGCGCTGGCTCAGGGGCGAGCTGGACGAGGCCGCGCGCGAGCTGCAGCGCCAGCAGGAGCAACTGAATCGAGATATGCAGCAGGCCATGCGGCAAATGTCCAACATGATGCGACAATCCGGCATGGGCGATCCGGAAGCGCTGCGCCGTATGCAGCAAGCCAGCAATGCCATGAACCGCGCCATGAACCGGCTGCGGCGACAGGATTTGCAGAACGCCGCATCGAGCGGACAGCAGGCATTGAATCAGTTGAAAACTCTGGAAGACCGGCTGAAAAAGACGCAGCAAAACGCACTGCGAAATGAGCTGCAACAACTGCAAAGCGAGATTCAGCAACTGGCACAACAACAGGCTGCGCTGAAAGAGAAGAGCCGGGAGATGCGGCAGCCGGGCCAGTTGAGCCGTGAAGCGCTCGAAAAGCAGATCCGGGCGCAGGATGAATTGAGACAGCGCACGGAAGAAGCGGTGCAAAAATTACAGGAACTGGCGCAGGGCACCCGCAATCACCCTAAATTGCAGCGGGAGTTGCAAAAGACCGTGCGTGAGCTGCAGCGGCAAAAGCCGGTGGAAAGTATGCGGCAGAGCGAGCTTGCCTTGCGCGCCGGGCGGTTGCGCATCGCCGAACATCTGCAGGAGAAAGCGGAAGAGGCGCTCAAAAGCGGCAGCCAGAAAATCCGGGAGAGCCTGGCCAGTCTGGGCAACTCGCCGGAAGAAAAGCTGGAAACGGCGCTGCAAAAAACGCAGAATTTGCGGCGGCAGCTTGAGCAGCGGCTGCAGGCTCATGCC
>JALWNJ010000405.1 GCA_026995955.1 Gammaproteobacteria bacterium | reverse complement strand
CGCTGCGTGTGTTGCGGCACTTCGGTGGCGAGCGGGCCGGTGGTCAGTCCCTGCAGGCAGGCGCTGGCCGCGATGGCCAGTCCGAACAGCAGGTTGCGCAGCACGAACAGCAGCAGGGCCAGCGGCGGCAAGGCAGCGGGGAGCTGCGGCAGCAGCCGGAACAGGCTGATGCTCTCGGTCAGCGCGGCAAAGGCGATGGCGCTGACCAGCGCCAGGCAGGCGAACAGCACCGCCAACGCCAGCTGGGACACGGCCATGGCGATCAGCCGAGGGGTCGCGAACAGGGCGATCGGGTCCACCTGCAGCAGCATCAGCCCCTCCAGCTCGCGACGCTGCGCCATGTTGGCCAGTTCCACCGCCATCGCCGTGCCGGAACGCGAGATGAGCAGAAAGGCCGTGAGCAGGGGTGCCAGTCCGAGGCCGACGATGTCGATCAGGATCTCCAGGGTCTGTGCATCCTCGGTGAGCGGGTCGAGCAGCACCAGCAGCTGGCTGCCGAGGCCGATGCCGGCCGCCAGCGCGAGCAGGAACAGCAGCGGCAGGGCATCGATGCCGCTGAACACGATCTGGGTGGCGATGGCGCCGCGCCGTGCCGGGTCCCGACTCCAGCCACGCAGGCGTTGCGGCGACAGGGCGAGGAAGACAAAGCCGGCCAGATCCAGCAGCAGGCGCCCGCCGGACAGGGTGGCGCGGCCGAGTGCGTCGATGGGTGTGAAGGGTGACGGACGCATGGGTGAGGCCAGTGTAGGCAGATGCCGCCCTGTGTGCCAGCCCTCGGGCTATAATCGCCAGCCGTTCGACCGAGGTGGCGGCATGCGCGTATTGGGCATCGAGAGTTCCTGTGACGAGACCGGGGTGGCGATTTACGACACCGAGGCCGGTCTGCTGGCGCATGCCCTGCACAGCCAGGTGGCGGCGCATGCCGAATACGGGGGCGTGGTGCCCGAGCTGGCCTCGCGCGATCACGTACGGCGCATGGTGCCGCTGGTGCGCGAGGTGCTGGCCCGGGCAGGCCTGAAGGGCGCCGAGCTCGATGGCGTCTGCCATACCGCCGGGCCGGGGTTGGTCGGGGCGCTGCTCACCGGGACCCTGACGGCGCGTGGGCTGGGTCTGGGCTGGGGGCTGCCGGTGCTGGGCGTGCATCACATGGAAGGACACCTGCTGGCGCCGATGCTGGAGCCGGAGCCGCCGGCGTTTCCTTTCCTCGCCCTGCTGGTCTCGGGCGGGCACACGCTGCTGGTCGAGGTGCGCGGCCTGGGGGGGTATCGGGTACTCGGGCAGAGCCTGGACGATGCCGTCGGCGAGGCCTTCGACAAGACCGCCAAGCTGCTCGGCCTGGGCTATCCCGGTGGGCCGGCGCTGGCGCGGCTGGCCGAGCAGGGCGATCCGGGGCGCTTCCGCTTCCCGCGGCCGATGACCGACCGGCCCGGGCTGGACTTCAGCTTCAGCGGCCTCAAGACCTTTGCGCTCAACATGCTGGCCAAGGTGGCGGGCAGCGAGCAGGATCGGGCCGACATCGCCCGCGCCTTCGAGGAGGCGGTGGTCGCCACCCTGGTCATCAAGTGCCGACGCGCGCTGGAGCAGACCGGCCTCTCGCGGCTGGTGGTGGCCGGCGGGGTGGGGGCCAACCGCCGTCTGCGCGAGGCGCTGGCCGGGCTGGCGGCCGCACATGGGGCGCGGGTGTACTATCCGCGCATCGAGTTCTGTACCGACAATGGTGCCATGATCGCGCTGGTGGGCGCGCTGCGTCTGGCGGGCGGCGATCGCGGTGACGGCGAGCCGCTGGTGCGCGCGCGCTGGTCGCTGGAGTCGCTGCAGCCGCCGGGGGCGGCCTGAGGCGTTGCGCGGTCTCAGTCACGACCGCCGATGCGTCCCTCCGTGCCGGCCAGCAGGTTGCGGATGTTGCTGCGGTGACGCCAGTAGACGAGCAGCACCATGAGGCCGATGATGGCGCCGAGGGTGGCGGAACGGATCAGCCACCAGAACAGGGCCGGCATGGCCAGCGAGGCGACCAGGGCCGACAGCGAGGAGATGCGCGTCACGGCGGCGGTGGCCAGCCAGAGGGCGATGAAGCCCAGCCCGGCGAGCGGGTTCAGGGCCAGGTACACGCCTAGGGCGATGGCCACGCCCTTGCCGCGGCGAAAACCGAAGAATAGCGG
>JALWNJ010000404.1 GCA_026995955.1 Gammaproteobacteria bacterium | reverse complement strand
AGCACACCGTCCCGGTGGATGCCTGATTCGTGGGCGAAGGCATTGGCGCCGACGATGGCCTTGTTCGGCTGCACCGGGAAGCCGGTGATGCTGGACACCAGGCGCGAACAGGGCACGATCTGGGTGGTGTCGAGGTCGGTGTCGCAGGGGAACACGTCCTGGCGCGTGCGTACTGCCATCACCACCTCTTCCAGCGCCGCGTTGCCGGCCCGCTCGCCGAGGCCGTTGATGGTGCACTCCACCTGGCGCGCGCCGTTGAGCACCGCCGCCAGGGAGTTGGCCACCGCCAGCCCGAGGTCGTTGTGGCAGTGCACCGAGAACACCGCCCTGTCGGCGTTGGGCACCCGCTCGATGAGCTGGCGGATCAGCTCGCCGAACTGCTGCGGGATGTTGTAGCCCACGGTGTCCGGGATGTTGATGGTGGTAGCGCCGGCATCGATCACCGCCTCGATCACCCGGCACAGGAAGTCCGGTTCCGAACGGCCGGCGTCCTCGGGCGAGAACTCCACATTGTCGGTGTACTTGCGGGCACGCTTCACGGCGTGCACGGCCTGCTCCAGCACCTGGTCCGGGCTCATGCGCAGCTTGGCCTGCATGTGGATCGGCGAGGTGGCGATGAAGGTGTGGATGCGGGCCGACTCGGCATCGGCGAGCGCCTCGCCGGCGCGGTCAATGTCCTTGTCCAGCGCACGCGCCAGGCCGCAGACAGTGCTGTCCTTTACGGTGCGGGCCACGGCCTGCACCGCCTCGAAATCCCCCGGGCTGGCGATCGGGAACCCGGCCTCGATGACGTCCACGCGCATCTTTTCCAGCGCCCGGGCGATGCGGACCTTCTCGTCCTTCGTCATCGAGGCGCCGGGGCTCTGCTCGCCGTCGCGCAGCGTGGTGTCGAAAATGATCAGTTTGTCCTTGCTCATCTCGCTCTCCGAGACATGAAGCGGCTATTGTATCGAAACGGCCGCGGGTGGAACACGAAAATCGGGGGTGTGCGTTTGGCCTCGCCAGGCAGGATCTTCAGCGCCGCAGGCGCGGCAGTCGCAGGGAGAGCGAAAGCGGAAGGCACGCGGGCGCGGGCCGCGGGGAAGCGGCGGAAGCAGGAAACTGGATCGTCATGCGTGCCATGAATGTGAATATAGCCGCTGCGCGGCGCAATTTCAACTCATTCTAAATCATTTCCGGCGCAGGCGGCGCAAACGCCGGCTGAGCGTGATCAGCGGCCCGCTCAGGGTGTACAGCAGGGCCAGGACGAACAGCACCTTGGGGGTATCGAAGGTGATCAGCATCAGCACCAGCACGGCCCCGATCAGCACCGAGAACGGGACCTTGTGCTTCAGGTCCAGCTCCTTGAAGCTGTAGTAGCTGATGTTGCTGACCATCAGCGCGCCGGCCGCCAGCGTCAGCAGGAAGGCCAGCGGCACCACCGCCCTGCCCTCGATGCCGAGATCCTGCATCGACCACACCAGCCCCATCAGCAGGGCCGCCGCCGTGGGGCTGGGCAGCCCCTGGAAGTAGCGCTTGTCGGCCTTGCCCACCTGGGTGTTGAACCGGGCCAGGCGCAGCGCGGCACAGACGGCATAGAAGAAGGCCGCCAGCCAGCCCAGCTTGCCCCACTGCCAGCCCCAGTCCTTCATGCCGAACAGCGCCCACTCGTAGACCACCAGCGCCGGCGCCAGGCCAAAGGAGACCATGTCGGAGAGCGAGTCGTATTCGGCACCGAAGGGGCTCGAGGTCTGCGTCATGCGCGCGATGCGCCCGTCCAGCCCATCCAGGATCATGGCCACGAACACGGCGATGGCCGCCGCCTCGTAGCGATCGTGCATGGCGGCGATGATGGCGTAGAAGCCACCGAACATGGCTCCGGTGGTGAACAGGTTGGGCAGCAGGTAGATGCCGCGGCGCTGTTTCGGCTCGTCGTTCATGACCTTCATTCTATCCGATGGGTACGAAAAAGGGGGGCAGCGCCCCCCTCTTCCGCGTCCGCTGATGGATCAGTTGCGCTCCTTGTCCACGATCTTCTTGATCCAGGGCATCATGGCGCGCAGCCGCTCGCCCACTTCCTCGATCGGGTGCTCGCGGCCGATGCGGCGCTTGGCCTTGAGGGTGATCTGGCCGGTCTGGTTCTCGAGCATGAACTCGCGCGCGAACTCGCCGTTCTGGATCTCGG
>JALWNJ010000403.1 GCA_026995955.1 Gammaproteobacteria bacterium | reverse complement strand
GACTTGGGACAAGGGCAGAAGAGGCGCCGTTTTGCCTCGTTCACGGTCCCAAGTCTCTCGTCCCTTTCTCAGCACGGCTCCCACGGCAACCCATCATGCCGCCAGCCATTGATGGAACTGCGGTGATGGTGCTCGTCCAGCGCACCCTCGAAACCACTTTCGACATGGGACACGCGCCTGAGCCCGTCGGCGAGCAGGGCGCGTCCGGCCTTGAGTGAGCGCTTGCCACTGCGGCAGATGAGGATGACGGGCGGGCAGCCGTCGTCCTCGTCACAGACCGTGCCGCCGAGCAGCAGCTTGCGTACCTCGGTGCAGAAGTCCGGGTTCTCCTTCCAGTCGGGTTCGTCGATCCAGGGGATGTGCACGGCACTGACCGGGTGGCCGACGAACAGGTATTCCATGGTGGAACGGATGTCCACCAGTATGGCTCGCGGGTCGTCGTCGAGCAGTTCGGTGGCAGTCGCGGGGCTAAGCGGTGTGGGATCGGGTTGCGGGTTCATGCGATTTCACCCTCCAGGTGGGTCTGGCGGGTGCCCGGGAACTGGCTCATCCCTTCTTGAGCCGTTCCTCACTCTCCTTGAGGTAAAGCTGGTAGGACACCGCGCGGATCATCTGGTCGGCATCGCGATCGCCCAGATCGCGGGCCTTCTTGAGCCATTCCAGCGACTTCTCGTAGTCCACCGGCAGGCCGCGCCCCTCGCAGTAGAGCACGCCCAGGGTGTACATGGCGTCGACATTGCCGGCCTGTGCGTCCTGGATGATCTGCGCCACCCGTTCCGGGTCGCCGGACATCAGGTCGAGGTAGAAGTTGGGATTGCCCATGGATGGCCTCCGTCGCAGCTGATGTTTCCGCTATTCTAGCCCGAGCAGGGCAAGTCGCCGTATTTTCCGCGCCGGCGGTGGCGTTTCCGGCAGGAAGGCGGGCGCATCTCTGGTACAATCGCCGTCATGTCTGGAAACAGCTTCGGCAAACTGTTCACGGTGACCTCCTTCGGCGAGAGTCACGGCCCGGCCATCGGCTGCATCGTCGATGGCTGTCCGCCCGGCCTGACCCTGAGCGAGGCAGACCTGCAGCGCGATCTCGACCGGCGCCGCCCCGGTACCAGCCGGCACACCACCCAGCGCCGCGAGCCCGACCGGGTACAGATTCTCTCCGGCGTATTCGAGGGTCGGACCACGGGGGCGCCCATCGGTCTCCTCATCCACAACACCGACCAGCGCTCCAAGGACTATTCCGACATCAAGGACACCTTCCGTCCCGGTCACGCCGACTACACCTATCACAAGAAGTACGGCATCCGCGACTACCGGGGCGGTGGCCGTTCCTCGGCGCGCGAGACGGCCATGCGCGTGGCTGCCGGCGGCATCGCAAAGAAGTGGCTGCGCGTGCGCCACGGGGTGGAGATCCGCGGCTATCTTGCCCAGCTCGGTCCCATCGAGCTGGAACCGAAGGATCTGGATGCGGTGGATGGCAATCCCTTTTTCAGCCCCGACCCCGAGCTGGTTCCGGAGCTGGAGGCGTACATGGATGCGCTGCGCAAGGAAGGCAACTCGATCGGCGCGCGTGTCAATGTGGTGGCCACGGGTGTGCCGCCCGGCTGGGGGGAGCCCATCTTCGACCGGTTGGATGCGGAGATCGCGCATGCCATGATGAGCATCAATGCGGTCAAGGGCGTCGAGATCGGAGCCGGTTTCGATTCGGTGACGCAGAAGGGCACCGAGCACCGTGACGAGATCACCCCCGAGGGCTTCCTGTCCAACCATGCCGGGGGCATCCTCGGCGGCATCTCCACCGGTCAGGACATCACCGTGAGCATCGCGCTCAAGCCCACCTCCAGCCTGCGGCTGCCGGGGCGCAGCGTGGATGTGCACGGCAATCCGGTGGAGGTGGTGACCAAGGGCCGCCACGACCCCTGCGTGGGCATCCGCGCCACGCCCATCGCCGAGGCCATGCTGGCCATCGTGCTGATGGACCATGCCCTGCGCCACCGGGCGCAGAACGCCGATGTCGAGGTGCCGCTGGCGGACATCCCCGCCGCCCCCTGATGACCCGCATTCCCCATGTACGCCTGTCGGCGTTCTATGCTCTGCACTTTGCCGTGCTGGGTGCCTTCGTTCCGTTCTGGAGCCTGTATCTGGAGCACCTGGGGCTGGACAAGATCGCCATCGGTCAGATGCTGGCCATCATCATGGGCACCAAGCTGTTCTCGCCGTATCTGTGGGGCTGGGTAGCCGACCGCACGGGCCGGCACCTGCCGGTGATTGTCACCACCGTGGCCGGCTCGCTGGCGAGCTTCGCGCTGACGCTTTGGGTGACGGGCTTCTGGCCCTTGGCGCTGGTCACCGGCCTGTTCGGCTTCTTCTGGCATGCGGCACTGCCGCAGTTCGAGGCCGTGACCATGGACTTTCTCGGTTCCGCGGTACACCGATACAGCCAGATCCGCCTGTGGGGTTCACTGGGCTTCATCGCCGTGGTGCTGGGCGCGCCGCCCCTGCTCGAGCGCTACGGCATCGGCCGTCTGCCGGAGATGGTGCTGCTGCTGCTGGCGCTGCTGCTGGTCACGGCCCTGCTGTTGCCGCGGCCACCGCAGGTGGTCCATCACAGCGATGGCCGCATCGACGGTGTGCTGCGCCGACCGGCGGTGATCGCCTTTCTGCTGGTGTGTGCCCTGCAACTGGTGAGCCACGGGCCCTACTACACCTTCTATACCCTGTATGCCGGCCTGCATGGCTACGACATGACCACCGCCGGCTGGCTGTGGGCGCTGGGGGTGATGGCCGAAGTGGGCCTGTTCCTGGTCATGCACCGGCTGCTCGACCGCCACCACGCGGTGCGCCTCTTGCAGATCAGCGTGGCACTCACGGCGCTGCGCTGGCTGCTTATCGCCCTGGTGCCCGATCATCTGCCGCTGATGCTGTTGGCGCAGGTGCTGCATGCGGCCAGCTACGGGCTGTTCCACGCCTCGGCCATTCATCTGGTGTACCGTCTGTTTCCCGGCAGGCTGCGCGGCCGCGGGCAGGCGCTCTACGCCAGCGCCAGTTTCGGCCTCGGTGGCGCGCTGGGGGCGTTGCTCGGCGGCTATGCCTGGGAGATCTGGGGGCCGGCGTGGAGTTTCGGGCTGGCGGCGCTGGTGGCCCTGGCGGCCCTGCTGCTGTCGCTGCTGGGCCTGCGCCATCTGCTGCCGGTCGCAACGGAGCGTCCGCTGCGGGCCTGACGGAGCCGGCATGGTTGCCGTGACCGGCACGGGGCCTCTATGATGCGCCGAGGGAGGGCATGATGGACTTTCTCAACGAACATGTGCTGTGGTGGCACTGGGTGGTGTTCGGGCTGCTGCTGTTCATCGGCGAGCTGCTCAGTGGCACCTTCCTGTTGCTGGGCATCGGCATCGCGGCGGTCGTTACCGGGCTGCTGACCTGGCTGTTGCCGCTGAGCTTCACCGCGGAGCTGCTGCTGTGGTCGGCGGGCAGCGCGGTGGTGGTGGTGCTCTGGTACCGCCACTTCCGGCGCGCCGGCGACCACGAAAGCGGCCAGGCCGGCTACCGGGTGGACACTCCCGGCACCGTGACCGAGCCCATCGAGCCGCCGGCCCGGGGACGGGTGCTGTTCGATGCCCCGGTGCTCGGCAATCGGGAGTGGCCGGCCTTTGCGGATCGGCCCATTGCCCAGGGGGCCCGCGTGCGCATCGTCGAGGTCAGCGGGCAACTGATCAAGGTGGAGGAGATCTGAATCCATGGAAGCGTTGTACATCATCGGCGCCCTCGCGGCGGTCATCCTGGTCACCCTGTACAAGGGCATCAAGATCGTGCCCCAGGGGGAGGAGTGGGTCATCGAGCGGCTGGGCAAGTATTCGCGCACCCTCAAGCCGGGCCTCAACCTGCTGGTGCCCTATGTCGAAACGGTGCGAGCGCGGGTCTCCACCCGCGACATCATCCTCGACGTGCCGCAGCAGGAGGTCATCACCCGGGACAACGCCGTGATCCTGACCAATGCGGTGGCCTTCATCCGCGTCACCTCGCCCCGCGATGCCATCTACGGGGTAGAGGATTTCCGCGTGGCCATCATCAACCTAGTGATGACCACCCTGCGTTCCATCATCGGCGAGATGAAGCTGGACGAGGCGCTGTCCAACCGCGAGCAGATCAAGCTCCGCCTCAAGGAGCAGATCGTGGACGACATCGCCGACTGGGGGGTGACGGTGAAGAGTGTCGAGATCCAGGACATCAGCCCCAGCCAGTCGATGCAAAAGGCCATGGAGCAGCAGGCGGCCGCCGAGCGCGAGCGCCGCGCGGTGGAGACCATGGCCGAGGCCAACAAGAATGCCGCCGTGCTGGAGGCGCAGGGCAAGCTCGAGGCCGCCAAGCTCGAGGCCCAGGCCCAGGTTGCGCTGGCCGAGGCCTCGGCCGAGGCCATCCGGCGCATCACCGGTGCCGTGGGCGATCACGAGCTGCCGGCCATGTTCCTGCTTGGCGACCGCTACCTCAACACCCTCGACAAGCTGGGCGAGAGCGAAAACGCCAAGTACATCGTCTATCCGGCCGATCTGCAGCAGGCGATCAGGGGGATGATGGGGGCGTTGGGCAAGTCCTAGTCCCGGTTCTGCGCCGCAGTACCTCGGCAAATGCACGCGCCGCGTTGGACAGCTCGCGCCGGCGGTGGGTGACGATGCCCAGCTGGCGCTGCAGGTCCAGGCCCTCGACCGAGAGCGGCACCACGCCGTTGCCCAGCATGGTGCGCGGCAGCACACTCCAGCCCAGGCCGATGCTGACCATCATGCGGATGGTCTCCAGGTAGTTGGTCTCCATCATCACCCGCGGTTGCAGGCCGAATCCGGCAAAGGCCCGGTCGATGATGCGGCGGGTGAAGGTGCCGCTGCCCGGCAGGATGGCGGCGTGGCTGGCCAACTCGGGTAGCTCGATCCGTCCGCAGCGGGCCAGCGGGTGGTCGCCGGCGGCGACCGGCTGCAGCGGATCGGGCCAGATCGGGTCCACCTGCAGGGCCTCGTCTGCCCGCTCCGGCAGGGTCACCACCGCCAGTTCGCGCGTGCCGCGTGCCACTTCGCGACAGGCCTCCTCGCTGTCCATGAACTGAAGATCCAGCTCCACCCGTGGCCAGCGGCGGATGAAGTCGCGCAACGGATCGGGCAGGCGGTGCAGCCCGATGTGGTGGCTGGTGGCGAGGCGCAGGCGCCCGGCCACCTCGCCCGATAGGTTGTCGATGCGGGTGCGCGTTTCCTGCACCGAGGCCAGGATCTCGCGTGCCCCTTCGAGCAGGGTGCGTCCGGCCTCGGTCAGCCCGATGCCGCGGCCGACACGGTCGAACAGCGCCACACCCAGTTCCTCCTCCAGCGCGGCTACCCGTTTGCTCACTGCGGGTTGGGTCAGGTGCAGGCGCCCGGCCGCGCGGGAGAACGAGCCGAGGTCGGCCACTTCGACGAAGGCGCGCAGGTTGTCCAGATCCATGTCGGTTCCTGATGCATTCCCAAAAGGAATGTATAACATGAAAACAATTCCTTTGTGTTATTCGTTGTGCGCCACTAGAATCGGCTCATCCTTCAGGAGAGTACGAAGATGAGCGGAAAGACCCTCTACGACAAGCTTTGGGACGAGCACGTGGTGCGTACCGAGGAGGACGGCACCGCGCTGCTCTACATCGACCGGCATCTGGTGCACGAGGTCACCTCGCCGCAGGCCTTCGAGGGGCTGCGTCTGGCCGGGCGCAAGCCCTGGCGCACCGATGCGGTGCTGGCGGTGCCGGACCACAATGTGCCGACCACCGACCGCAGCCAGGGGATCCAGGACCCGGTGTCGCGCATCCAGGTGGAGACGCTGGACCGCAACTGCCGCGAGTTCGGCATCACCGAGTTTCCCATGAACGACATTCGCCAGGGCATCGTGCACGTCATCGGCCCGGAGGAGGGCTTCACCCTGCCGGGCATGACGGTGGTCTGCGGCGACTCGCACACCTCTACCCACGGCGCCTTCGGTGCGCTGGCCTTCGGCATCGGTACCTCCGAGGTGGAGCACGTGCTGGCCACCCAGTGCCTGATCCAGAAAAAGATGAAGAACATGCGCGTCACCGTGCGCGGCCAGGTTGGCCCGGGGGTGACGGCCAAGGACATCGTGCTCGCCATCATCGGCGAGATCGGCACCGCCGGCGGTACCGGGCATGCCATCGAGTTTGCCGGCGAGGCGATCCGGGCGCTGTCCATGGAGGGGCGCATGACGGTGTGCAACATGGCCATCGAGGCCGGTGCCCGTGCCGGCATGATTGCGGTGGACGATACCACCATCGACTACGTGCACGGCCGCCCCTGGGCCCCGAAGGGCGAGTTGTGGGAACGGGCCGTGGCACACTGGAAGACCCTGCATTCGGACCCGGACGCCGTGTTCGACACCGAGGTGGTGATCGAGGCCGCCGACATCCGTCCGCAGGTGACCTGGGGCACCTCCCCGGAGATGGTGATCCCCATCGACGGGCGCATCCCGGATCCTGCGGACGAGTCCGACGCGGTGAAGGCGGACGGCATGCGCAAGGCGCTGGAGTACATGGGCCTCGAGCCAGGCACGCCCATCAGCGAAGTGGCGGTGGACAAGGTGTTCATCGGCTCCTGCACCAACTCGCGCATCGAGGACCTGCGTGCCGCCGCGGCGGTGGTCAAGGGGCGCAAGGTGGCGCCGGGCGTGAAGCTCGCCATGGTGGTGCCCGGTTCCGGTCTGGTGAAGCAACAGGCCGAGGAAGAGGGGCTGCACGAGATCTTCCTCGAGGCCGGTTTCGAGTGGCGTGAGCCCGGCTGTTCGATGTGCCTGGCCATGAACGCCGACCGGCTGGAGCCCGGCGAACGCTGTGCCAGTACCTCGAACCGCAACTTCGAGGGGCGCCAGGGGCAGGGCGGGCGCACCCATCTGGTCAGTCCGGCCATGGCGGCGGCCGCGGCCATTGCCGGTCATTTCGTCGATGCCCGCGAGTTCGCGGAGGAGGCAGCGGCATGAAACCGTTCAAGCGAGTCGAAGGGCTGGTGGTCCCGCTCGACCGTCCCAATGTGGACACCGACGCCATCATCCCCAAGCAGTACCTCAAGTCGGTCAAGCGCACCGGGTTCGGGCCCAATCTGTTCGATGACTGGCGCTATCTCGATCCCGGCGAGCCGGGCATGGATCACTCGAAGCGCCGCCCCAACCCGGACTTCGTGCTCAACCAGCCGCGCTACCAGGGCGCCGAGATCCTGCTGGCGCGGGAGAACTTCGGCTGCGGCTCTTCGCGCGAGCATGCGGTGTGGGCGCTCACCGACTATGGCATCCGCAGTGTCATTGCGCCGAGCTTTGCCGACATCTTCTACAACAACAGCTTCAAGAACGGCCTGCTGCCCATCGTCCTCGACGAGCAGACCGTGGACCGGCTGTTCCGCGAGGTGGAGGCCAACGAGGGCTACCGGCTCACCATCGATCTCGAGGCGCAGACCCTCACCACCCCCTCGGGCGAGGTGATCCCCTTCGAGGTGGACGCGTTTCGCCGCTACTGCCTGCTCAATGGCCTGGACGACATCGGCCTGACCCTGCAGCATGCCGACGAGATCCGCGCCTACGAGGCACGCCGCCGCCAGGAGGCCCCCTGGCTGTTCGAAGGAGTAGAATGATGAAAGGCCTGTTGACCGGAGTACTGCTGATGGGGCTTTCCTTCACCGTGACGGCGGGGGGCATGACGCTTTCCAGCCCCGACGTGCACGAGGGCGAGCGCGTGCCGGAGGCCTTCGTCTACAACGGCTTCGGCTGCGGCGGCGGCAACCTGTCACCGGCGCTGGCCTGGTCGGGCGAACCCGAGGGCACGCGCAGCTTCGCCGTCACCGTGTTCGACCCCGATGCGCCTACCGGTCATGGCTGGTGGCACTGGCTGATCTACGACATCCCGGCCGAGGTGCACGAGCTGGCGCGCGGCGCCGGCGCGCCCCGCGCCGGGCTGGCGCCCAAGGGCAGTCGGCAGGGCATGACCGATTTCCGTACCACCGGCTACGGCGGCCCCTGTCCGCCGCCGGGCCATGGCACCCATCACTATGTCTTTACCGTGCATGCGCTGGACGCGCCCAGCCTCGGCCTGCCCGAGACCACGCCGCCCGGCGAGCTGGCCCGCGCCATCGCCGCGCACGAGCTCGACAAGGCCAGCATCACGGCCCTCTATTCACGCTGAAGCGAGGAACCCCATGAGCGCAAGGATTCTGGTATTGCCCGGTGACGGCATCGGGCCCGAGATCGTGGCCGAGGCGGTCAAGGTCATCGAGGCCCTGCGCCGCGACGGGCTGGATGTGGAACTGCAGCAGGCCGCCATTGGTGGCGCCGGTTACGACACCCATGGCAAGCCGTTGCCCGACGAGACCCTGGCCCTGGCGCGCGAGGCCGATGCCATCCTGCTGGGCGCCGTCGGCGGACCGCAATACGACGATCTGCCGCGCGACTTGCGCCCCGAGCGGGGCCTGCTCGGCATCCGCTCCGAGCTGGGACTGTTCTCCAACCTGCGGCCGGCGATCCTGTATCCGCAGCTCGCCGATGCCTCGACGCTCAAGCCCGAGGTGGTGTCCGGCCTCGACCTCATGATCGTCCGCGAGCTGACCGGCGGCATCTACTTCGGCCAGCCGCGCGGCATCGAGACGCTGGACAATGGCGTGCGGCGCGGCTTCAACACGCTGGAGTACACCGAGCCCGAGATCGAGCGCATCGCCCGCTCGGCCTTCGACATCGCCATGAAGCGCAATCGCCGCCTGTGCTCGGTGGACAAGGCCAATGTGCTCGAGGTCTCCGAGCTGTGGCGCGAGGTAGTGACGCGCGTGGGCCAGGACTATCCCGAGGTGGAACTGAGCCACATGTACGTGGACAACGCCGCCATGCAGCTCGTCCGCGCGCCCAGGCAGTTCGATGTCATCGTGACCAAGAACATGTTCGGTGACATCCTCTCCGATGCCGCCGCCATGCTCACCGGCTCCATCGGCATGCTGCCCTCGGCCTCGCTGGACGCCGAGGGCCGTGGCATGTACGAGCCGATCCACGGCTCGGCGCCGGACATCGCCGGCCAGGGCGTCGCCAATCCGCTGGCCACCATCCTCTCGGTGGCGATGATGCTGCGCTACAGCCTGGAGCAGCCGGAACTCGCCGACCGCGTCGAGGCGGCGGTGGGGCGCGTGCTCGACGCGGGCCTGCGCACCCCCGACATCTGGTCCGAGGGCCTGCGCCGCGTGGGCACCGCCGAAATGGGTGACGCCGTGGTGGCGGCACTCTCCGACTGAATTCTGCGAGGAGCAAGACAACGATGAGCAAGACCTTTGACGTTGCCGTCGTCGGTGCCACCGGCGCCGTCGGCGAGACCATGCTGTCCATCCTGGCTGAGCGCCGCTTCCCGGTGGGCCGCGTGCATGCCCTGGCCAGCAGCCGCTCGGCAGGCAAGAAGGTCGCCTTCGGCGACCGCCAGCTCACCGTCGAGCCGCTGGACGACTTCGACTTCTCGCAGGTC
>JALWNJ010000402.1 GCA_026995955.1 Gammaproteobacteria bacterium | reverse complement strand
GGCATAGACTTCGTCCAGGGTACCGATGACGCCCTGATCGAACAGCTTGAGGATGATGAGCTGAACGGCCACCCCCTGGTCCAGCTCGCCCAGGGCCTCGGCGAAGGCCTCGGCAATGACGCCGGGATCCAGAGGGATCACCTCCTGGGGCAATTCCTTGCGCGAGGTCAGCGCCTCGAGCCGCTTGCGGATGGCCGCCAGCACGGACTCGTTCTCCGCCCGGGCCCGCCGGCTCATGCCCTGAACGGCCAGCTCGATCTCGAGTTCGTCGTTGTCGACCAGCGACAGCTCGCCCTCGGCCGCCGGCTCGCTGCCGCCGGCGCGGTATCGGTACTGCCCATTGAGGAAGTCTCCGAAGCGTTCCGCCAGCAGGGCGCGGAAACGGGTCTCCAGCGCCTCGCGCTGCAGACGGACCTGGCGCATGGCATCGAAAAACTCGGTCTGCTCGCCGCTGCTGCCCGCCTGCTCGGCACGCCGGAACAGCGAATCGTCCACCTGTTGCCAGAGCGGCTCCATGTGCGCGTCGAGGAAGTTGCCGAGCTGCTTGCGGCATTGTCCCAGCACCTGACTGGGGCGTCCGAAGGCGGTTGTCACTACATTTCCCGTGGCCATGGCCGTGATACCCGTATGTTCGATGTTATGGCAGTACTGCAATCTCAATCTAGGACAGCAGGGTGCGGGAAAACTGAGACGCAGACCACCTTTTTGACAAAAAACTGTTGTAGAATGAAGCGTATATGTACTTTAGGGAAAGGATGCACCATGACCAAAAGGCCAACCCTGCAGGAACTCGTCGGTCGCGTGTCGCAGCTCGTCTCGCCCCCCGAGATCCATCTCCGGCTGCACGAGGTCATCGAATCGCCGGTCTCCACCTCGGACAGCATCGCCGAAATCATCATGCAGGACCCGAACCTCTCGGCCCGCATCCTCAAGATCACCAACAGCGCCTATTACGGTCGCCGGCGCATCGAGACGGTGTCCCGCGCCATCACCCTGATCGGCACCCGCGATCTGTACAACATCGCGCTGGCCATCAACGCCATGCGGGTGTTCGAGAAGATCCCCTCGGAACTGGTCAGCGTGCCGGTGTTCTGGCGCCACAGCCTGTACACCGCCATCATCGCCCGCCTGCTGGCGCGCCGGGCCCGCGTGCTGCACCCGGAACGGCTGTTCGTCGCCGGCCTGCTGCACGACATCGGCTGCCTGGTGCTGTACAGCGAGTTCCCGGAGGAATCGCGCGATGCCCTGCTGGTCGCCGACGGTGACGAGGCGATCCTGTCCGAGCAGGAACGCAGCCTCATCGGCTACGACCATGCCCAGGTCGGCGGCGAGCTGCTGCGCCTGTGGAAGATCCCGGACACGCTGTGCAACGCCGTGGCCTGGCATCACCGGCCGCTGGAGGCCCCCGATGCCTCCATCGAGGTGCCGATCATCGCCATTGCCGACAGTCTGGCCAACCGCAGCGAGGAAGGCGCCTTCAGTGGCGTGGGCGGACATGCCACCCGCATCGACCCGGCCCTGTGGGCACGCATCGGCGCCGACGAGTCCCTGGTCGACGACCTGTGGGAGGATGTCGAGGAACAGTTCGCCGAGGCGGCACAGACCCTGATGCCCGGCATGCGCTGATCCCCCCGCTCGCCCCTGCCCGGTCGGGCCGGTATACTTGTCGGCAACATCCATCAGGGCAGAAGACATGAACGACAAAGACCGATCACAGCGTCTGGTACGCGCCTACGAGCACATGCTCGAGCGGGTGCGCGAATGGGCCGAGGAGTTCGAGGACAAGTCCGTCGAGAGCCTGGAAAAGGTGCTCGACGAGGCCCGCGACAAGGTACGCGAACTCGAGGAACTGACCCACGAGGAGGCCGAGGCCGTCAAGGGCTTCGTCAAGCGCGATCTGGCCCATCTGGCCGAACACCTCAAGGTGGACCAGGACCTCAAGACCTGGTTCTACATGGACCTGACGCTGATCGAGGACGAGCTGCTCGACCTGTTCAGCAAGGTGGCCGACCCGACCACCGTGGAATGGCTGCGCCTGAAGGAGCTGGCGGAACTGGCCGACTACTACAAGACCGGCGAGATCACCGGCCCCGGCGTACTGGAATGCGTGCAGTGCGGCGAGCAGCTGCACTTTACCCGCCCGGCACACATCCCGCCCTGCCCCAAGTG
>JALWNJ010000401.1 GCA_026995955.1 Gammaproteobacteria bacterium | reverse complement strand
GTTTCATGTTGTTTCCATCCCTGTTTCTTGTGAATCCGGGGTTGTCCCCGGGCGCCGGATCGGCGCTGCAGGCGTCGATCGCCGGCGTTCAGATCTTTATGCCATGGGCTTTGAGGCGTTTGCGCAACCCCTGCAGCGGGTAGCCCTTGGCATAAGCCTTGCGTGCGTACTCGGCAGCCTTCTTATAGCGCTTCATATCGGCATACAGTAGCCCCATATTATATAGGAGTTCTGCCGAGTTCGGTTTTAGGCGCTCGGCCTGTTGGAATGCCTGCTCAGCCAGCTTGTAACGATGTATGCGGCGTAGGTAGATGCCCTTGATCATGTGCACCTTGTAGTCCGTCGGCTTGAATGCGATGGCGCGATTGAAGTAGCACAACATGGGCGGCGAAATTTTTTTCTTGAGGATCAGCTCGGCGTTCATCATCGACATCAGTGCGATGTGATGGTTGGGAAAGGCGCGCAGGGTGTAGGCGATATTGCTGACGTCGTTGCCGGTGACGGCTGTTTTGCCCATCAGCAGGCGGATTGGCGGAGTGAAGTGGTATTCCTCGACGATGGGCAGTTTGGTTTTGCGGTGTATCGGATTGGTGTAGTCGAAGGGGCCATAGTTGGATGGTGTCCCTTCGCATTGTACGCCTTTGAGATCCGTGCCCGGCCATCCGAGCTTGCGGGCGTGAGAGTTTACTGGGATGAAGACCACCAGCACCATCAGCATCAGCCCAAGTATAAAAGGATGGCGGTTGATAGGCCGTTCATTCAATGGGTGTGGCAGGTATGTGGGTATCGGTGCGTACATCGTCGATTCACACGAGGATCTCGGGAATATGGGGATGACTCAGGAATTGTTGTGGGCTGGCGCTCAGCCCGTAGGCGCCCGACTGGTAGATGGCTATAAGGTCGCCGATTTCGGCGCGCGGCAGTGTCATGTCCGCAGCCAGAATGTCCAGTGGCGTGCAGAGCGGCCCCACGACGTTGACGGTTTCCTGCTCCGGTCGGTTCATCGCGGTCGCCACTGCCACCGGGTAGTTCTTGCGGATTACCTGACCGAAATTGCCGGAGGCGGCGAGGTGATGATGCAGGCCGCCATTGGTGACGAGGAAGGTCTTGTCGCGCGAAACTTTGCGGTCGATCACCTCGCACACGTAGAGTCCGGCTTCGCCGACCAGAAAGCGGCCCAACTCTACCACCAGACGGGCCTCCGGCAGCCATGCGGCGGCGTCGGCGGCAAGGCGTTGCAGGTGTTCGCCGATCGGTTTCAGCGAGAGCGGCGTGTCACCTGGGAAGTAGGGGATGCCGAATCCGCCGCCGATATTGAGCCAGCGCATCGGAGCGGGGGCCGATTCGGCGAGACGCCGGGCCAGTTCCAAGGTCTTGCGCTGGGCCTCGATGATGGCTTCGGCGCGCAGGTTCTGGGACCCGCTGAAGATGTGGAAACCTCGCCAGTCGATGTCCAGCTCTGCGATCCGCTGCAGGGCCTGCGGAACCTGCTCGGCGTCGATACCAAAGGGTTTGGGGCCGCCGCTCATTTTCATGCCCGAGGCCTTGAGTTCGAAATCTGGGTTCACCCGAATCGCAGCCACTGGGCGGACGCCGAGGCGTTCTCCCGCGCGCGCCAGCCGTTCCATCTCATGGATTGACTCCAGGTTGACGATGACGCCGGCAGCAGTCGCGGCGGCCAGTTCGGCATCGCTCTTGCCCGGCCCTGCGAAGCTGATGTGATCGGACGGGATGCCGGTGTCCAGTGCCACCTGCAGCTCGCCCAGGGACGCTACGTCCAGGCCATCGGTGATGCGTGCCAGATGTTGGACCACGGCCGGCATGGGGTTGGCCTTGATGGCGTAGTGTAGATGCACCGAGTCGGGTAACGTCTGGCGCAGGGCGGCCACCTGGGCGTCCATCACGGAACGGTCGTAGACATAGAAAGGGGTAGTGCCGGCGCGTGCCGCCAGCAGCCGAATCGGGACCCCACCGGGGCTCAGTTGTCCGTCCACCACCGGAAATCGGTTCATCGGTGCGTGACGGGGTGGGCTCTTGTCCATGGCGCGCTGATTCTGTTCCTTGATGGAAGAGGATCAGTATAACGGATGCGGAGTGGAGTTCGAGGGCCTTGCTTTCCGCGGTTATGAGGGGCGCCCCCTTGACAGGATGTTGAAAAGTCTCTCTGTGGGAT
>JALWNJ010000400.1 GCA_026995955.1 Gammaproteobacteria bacterium | reverse complement strand
GCCTATGATATCTTGATGGCCCATGCCGGCGGCATGGGCCATCAAGATATCATAGGCCGAGTCGCCCACCATCAGCCCCGCCCGCGGCGGCAGGTCCAGCGCCCGCACGATCTCCTCCAGCATGCGCGGATGCGGCTTGGAGCGCGTCTCGTCCGCGGTGCGCGTCACCGCGAACAGCGGCCCCAGCCCGGTCTGCTCCAGCGCCTCGTCCAGCCCGCGGCGCGACTTGCCGGTGGCCACGGCCAGCAGATGCCCCGCCTCGCGCAGCGCGGCCAGCATCTCGGCCGCGCCCGGGAACAGGGGCGAAGGCGTCTCGTTGGCGAAGTAGTGTGCGCGGTAGGCCTCGCACACACGCCGCAGCTCGGCCTCGGAGGCCTCGGGAAACAGCGCCCGCACCGCCTCGCACAGGCCCAGGCCGATGATGCCGCGGATCTGCGCGTCGCTGCGCGGCGGCATGCCGGCCTCCATGATGCCGGCGTGCATGCTCTGCACGATGCGCGCCTCGGAATCCATCAGCGTGCCGTCCCAGTCGAAGACGATCAGCGGCCAGCGCGCGACGGCATCGGAGATTCGGGTGTTGGTGTCCATG
This sequence comes from Gammaproteobacteria bacterium, assembly GCA_026995955.1. GTDB lineage: Bacteria > Pseudomonadota > Gammaproteobacteria > J044 > J044 > J044. Next base: position 1,589 of record JALWNJ010000400.1, on the reverse strand, counting down.
TGCGGCAGATGGGGACGGATCAGACCGGCTCAAGGCCATCGAGCACCTGCCGCAGGACCGCCGGCAGCGGCGCCTCGACGGCGTAGCGGGTGCCGGTCAGCGGCAGGCGGAAGTCGAGCTTCCAGGCATGCAGGAACATGCGCTTCAGCCCGCGCCGCTTCCATTCGCGGTTGAGCCGGTGGTCGCCGTAGCGCTCGTCGCCCAGCACCGGATGCCCCAGGTGCGCCGCCTGCACGCGGATCTGGTGCGTACGGCCGGTGTCGATCCGCACCTCCACCAGGGTGGCATCGGCAAAGCGTTCGAGCGGCCGGAAGCGGCTCACCGCCTCGCGCCCCTCGTCCACCACGCCCACCTTCTCGCGTCCGCCCGCCACCAGGCCCAGGTCCAGCCGCACCTCGCGCGCCCCACCCTGCCAGCGCCCGGCGAGCAGCGCCAGGTAGCGCTTGTCCATGCCGCCGTGGGTGCGCAGCAGATCGTGCAGACCATTCAGGGCGCGCCGTTCCTTGGCCAGGACGAGGCAGCCCGAGGTCTCGCGGTCGAGGCGATGGGCCAGCTCCAGAAAGGGCGCATGCGGGCGCGCCGCGCGGGCCACGTCGATCAGCCCCCAGGACAGCCCGGAGCCGGCGTGCACGGCGATGCCGGCCGGCTTGTCGACGATCATCAGCCACTCGTCCTCGCGCAGCACCCACTGCTCGAAGTCGGCCACCACCGCCGCCGGCGGCTCGGGGCGGCTCGGCTTGCGATGCCGCATGGGCGGAATGCGCACCTCGTCGCCGGCCCGCAGGCGGTACTCGGGTTTCACCCGGCGGCCATTCACGCGCACCTGGCCCTTGCGCATCACCCGGTACAGCGCCGACTTCGGCACCCCGCCCAGCACGCGGCGCAGATAGTTGTCGATGCGCTGCCCGGCCTCCCCCTCGGAGATTCGCACCCGCTGCACGCCCTGGCTGGAAACGGCTCGGTTCATGCCCGCATGATACCAGAGCCCGTGCGGGCAACGGCCTGATTTTCGTGGAAATTGATGGGACTGTGGTTTTTTTGCTATAGTGGGCGCGTTGATTCCAGCCTGTCAGTGCCCGCACCGCGGGTGACTTGCGGGCCGCCGTCCCTGGCCAGTTTCTCCATAGCACAGCGCCAAGCCGGCACTTCGGAACTCCGAACCTGCAGCATCACTGTCTCGGCGCCGGAATCAATGAACGCACATCCTGACGGGCAGCCGGCCAACCCCGTGCTGCCCGATGGCGGAGAGCGCACGCGGCCCCGCCGCCGCCTCTCCAGTTGAATCCACGGAACCATCCGTCTGCCGAATGGAACGCGCCTTGCCGAACGCAGCACTGAACACGACAAGCCAACACCCGGCGCTGGACACCCTGCTCCAGGCCTGGCTGCTGCTGTGCGCCCCGCTGGTCGCCGCGCTCGATGCGCTGGCGCCCGCGCGCGTGCCTGCCCGGCCCGTTCCCGCCGCGGCAGACCCAACCGAACTGCGAGCCCGAAATGAAACGAATCCTGATCAATGCCACGCAGCCCGAAGAGCTGCGTGTGGCCATGGTCGATGGCCAGAAGCTCTACAACCTCGACATCGAAACCCC
>JALWNJ010000399.1 GCA_026995955.1 Gammaproteobacteria bacterium | reverse complement strand
AGGGTGGGCCGTTCGGGGTCGATGTCGCCGCGCACCAGGGCGATGTGGGTGCTCTTGTCGATGATGTCCTGGTAGGCATACAGGGTGAAGGGCCCGTACTCGCTTTCCCAGGGCATCTCCACCATGCGGTTGACGGTGCGCTCGTTTTCGATGCGATAGCGGATGAGGTCCTCGATGGTGCCGATCTTGAGGCCGTGCTCGGCGGCGAAGCGCTCCAGGTCCGGGCGCCGCGCCATGGTGCCGTCCTCGTTGAGGATCTCGACGATCACGGCCGCCGGCTCGGAGCCGGCCAGCCGCGCCAGGTCGCAACCGGCCTCGGTGTGACCGGCGCGGGTCAGCACCCCGCCCGGCTGGGCCATGAGCGGGAAGATGTGCCCCGGCTGCACGATGTCGGACGGCTTGGCGTCGGGCGCCACTGCGGTGCGGATGGTGTGCGCCCGGTCGTAGGCCGAAATGCCGGTGGTGACGCCCTCGGCGGCCTCGATGGAGACCGTGAAGTTGGTGCCGTGGGCATCGTTGGTATCGCCCACCATCAGCGGCAGGTTGAGCTGCTGACAGCGCTCGCGGGTGAGCGTGAGACAGATTAGGCCACGGCCGTGGGTGGCCATGAAGTTGATGTCCTCGGGGCGCACGCGCGAGGCCAGCATCAGCAGGTCCCCCTCGTTCTCGCGGTCCTCGTCATCGACGATGATGACCATGCGGCCCTGCTTCAGATCCTCGATGATCTCCTCGATGCTGTTGAATGCCATGCCTGCCCCTGTTGTCGTTTCGCGTTCTGGTCAAACGGGCTCCGGCTGCCCAACAACCCTTTTCTTATCATTGTTTTACAATGAAAACCTGATTTGGTTTCCACTATAGCCGATCAGTCCCCGGGGCGTAACCCCATGCGCTCGAGCAGGGCCGCGTCCAGCCCCTTCGCATCGGGCTCGGCGGCGCGCTCGCCCAGCAGCAGGCGCTCCAGATAGCGGGCGATGAGGTCCACCTCAAGATTCACGCGGGTACCGGCCCGATAGTGCTTCATGGTAGTTTCGGCCAGGGTGTGCGGCACGATGGTGAGCCGGAAGCGGTTGCCCGCCACCTCGTTCACGGTGAGGCTGATGCCATCCACGGTGATCGAGCCCTTGTGGGCGATGTAGCGGGCCAGCTCGGCCGGGGCCTCGACCTGGAACTCCACCGCCTTGTGCGCCTCGTGGCGCGACAGGATGCGCCCCACCCCATCCACATGACCGCTGACCAGATGGCCGCCGAGGCGGCTGGTAGGCGTCAGTGCCGGCTCCAGGTTCACCTCCGAGCCCGGCTTGAGTTCGCCCAGGGTGGTCAGGCGCAGGGTCTCCACCGAGACATCGGCGCAGAAGCCCTGCGCATCCTGCGCCACCACCGTCAGGCACACGCCGTTGACGGCAATGCTGTCGCCGAGGCGTACTTCGCTCATGTCCAGCTTGCCCGCATCCAGGCAAAGGCGCGCGGAATCGCCCTGCCGGTCCATGCGCCGCACCCTGCCCACGGCCTGAACGATCCCGGTGAACATCAGACTGCCTCCTCCATGGCGTAGAGGGTCATGGGCAGACTGGTGGCGCTGTTGAAGGCGGCACCGGCCTCCACCCCGGCCCGGGCGATGGCCTCGGCGTCCTGCTCCCGATCCCACAGGGCGTGCATGGCCCCCAGGGCATAGTCGGCCCCCGAGCCCACCGCCCAGAAGCGCTGGTACTCGAACACCTCGCGCAGCGAGAACAGGCCGAAGATGCCGTTCGGGTTGGCAATCAGGGCATCCATGCGGGTCGATTCGTAGGCGTCTTCCTCGTCCTCCTTGGGGTTGAGGAAGTATTCTTCCTTGAGCCGCGGATGCAGGCTGCGGAAGGTCTCGAAGATGGCACTGCGGCTCGACAGGTCGCGGTCGGCCGCCTCGGTGAACAGGCTCTGCACCTCCAGCAGATGGGCGGCACTGGCGACGATGCCGATGTAGCTGTCGCGGTAGCGGTGGATCTTGTCCCAGGCGGCGTCATCACTGGCCGGCAGGCGCGTATCGCCAAAGGTGGTCAGGCTGTCGGCCGCAATGACGATGCGCCCATTCTTCCTTACGGCAACGATGGTGGACATGCTTCGGTCTTCACTTCGGGTTGGCGGCCCATTGTGCCACGAACGCGCCCGCTCGGGGCTCAGGCAGGGCGGGCCCGGATGCG